>JBDHTU010000081.1:0-7092 GCA_039808805.1 Micavibrio sp. | reverse complement strand
TACCGCTCCGCCTTGTCGGTTCAATCCTCCCTCGTCATGTACCCGATCCATACGTTCGGGTCGGATGCGCAGCGGCAAAAATACCTGCCCGGCCTTGCGAAGGGTGAGTTGATCGGCTGTTTCGGCCTCACGGAACCGGATGGCGGGTCAGACCCGTCCGGGATGCGCACAGTCGCAAAAAGGGGTCAGGGCGGGTTCACCCTCAACGGGTCAAAACAGTGGATTACCAATTCCCCCATCGCGGATGTGATGGTGGTGTGGGCGAAGGACGAGGCGGGCGATATCCGCGGATTTATCCTCGAAAAAGACATGAAAGGCCTCAGCGCCCCCAAGATCGAAGGTAAAATGTCGTTAAGAGCGTCCATTACCGGCGGGATCATGATGGATGACGTGTTCGTGCCGGAAGAAAACGTGTTCCCCAATGCAAAGGGGCTGAAATCCCCGATGATGTGCCTGAATTCCGCACGCTACGGCATCAGCTGGGGCGCGATCGGCGCGGCGGAAGCGTGCTGGCACCAGGCGCGAAATTACGTCATGGACCGGGTCATCTTCGGCAAGCCGTTGGCGGGCCAGCAACTCATTCAGAAAAAGCTGGCCGACATGCAGACGGAAATCACGCTCGGCCTCCACGGCGCATACCGCCTCGGCCGCCTGAAGGATGAAGACCGCGCCCCGCCCGAAGCGATATCGATGATGAAGCGGAACAATTGCGGCAAGGCGCTCGACATCGCGCGAATCGCGCGCGACATGCTCGGCGGCAACGGGATATCAGATGAATATCACGTCATCCGCCATATGATGAATCTGGAAGCGGTGAACACCTATGAAGGGACGCACGATATCCATGCGCTTATCCTTGGGAAGGCGCAGACGGGACTTCAGGCGTTCAGCTAATCTCTTTTTTCTAGTTGCAGTCTATTAGCTACATGAGGTGCGTCCCGAAGAGTGTGCCACCTTGCAGATTGAACTGACTGCGGAATTGTTTCATGCTTAATCCACTTCGGTGCGCAGTAACCTTGCGGGCCAAAATCCATTTTTACTTCGCTAAAATTTTCACGCGTATATTCAGTTGGTGGCGTATGGATGAAGAAACGAAAATCAGACGGCTGCAGTTCTTTTTCGGTGGAATTTCTCCAGATTTTCCAAAGTGATTTTTCTGCCTGCCGTTGCTGGCGATCATGCGCCAATGCTTCACGGAACATCGCGGACGCACAATCCTCTACATAGTTGACTATGCTTGCCCCATAACCAGACGTATCCAGCATAAATGCGACATTAAATTTTTTGTCTATCTGTTGAGCTGTAACAAGGGTTGGAATTTCTATCGAACCAGAAGATTTGCCGGGATATATATCCGCCCCGTTAAATGTTCGCCAATAAGTTGATACGGGTTGGCCTGGCAAAAATGCGTCAATTGGCTGGCCGACGGGAAGAGAATGTGTTTTTTCTGCTATAGCTTCACGAATATCATGTTGTCTTTTTGACCATGTTTCACATACCTGATCCATGCTTTCAAATGCCTCATAATCTGGTAGCGCGACAGGAATACCAAAGCTTTCCGCCCTTTTTTCTTCATAAGCAAAGCTTTCAAACATCCATTTGGCGTATTCTTGTACCGTTTTACAGCGTGACCTGAATGTATCGAGGCATGCATCAACGTGCTCTCCAAACTGCGTATCAACGGCTATACGATCTTCGTCGTGAATTTCTTCTTGATTGAATTTTCTTATAACATCCATAAGGCGATCCCGCTCACCGGCGTGGTAATCATAAACTTCCTGCCAATTAGGATCGTATTCAGGATTGGGTACAGGCATAAACATTACTCCTTATAATAAAATAAGGAGTAGTCAAGATTAAACATTATGTCAATAAAAAAGGCTAGTCTTCGTCGTCCAGCGAGGCCAGCCCCGTAAACTGGGATTGGGACGTCCAGAAACGTTCGAACATCTTCATGGTTTTGATCGCGTCCGTCATCCGGTCATTCGACAGTTCGGTGCCTTTGATCTTGTCTTCGTGGCGGGCGAACATGTCGGCAAGGATTTTATAGGTTTCCTTGCCCTTGTCCGACAGGCGCACACGGATGGAGCGTTTGTCGTGGACGGAGCGTTCCTGCTCGATATACCCGTTTTCGCCCATTTTCTTGACGTTGTAGGACACGTTGGAACCGAGGTAATAGCCGCGCAGCGTCAATTCCCCCACCGTCATATCGTCATGGCCGATGTTGTAAAGGATCATCGCCTGGACGTTGTTGATGTCCTGAATACCTTTACGGTCCAGTTCCACCTTGACCACGTCAAGGAAGTAACGGTGCAGGCGTTCGATCAACTGAATGGCTTCAAAATACGGGGTCGACAAGGAATTCTCCAATTATGACAATAGATTGGCCAACATGGCCATCCCTAAGGCTACAGACAAAATATTAACCAATCCTTGCCGTCCCTGCAACCTTGCGCTTCCGGCAGCGTATTTCCTGCGGGCGGGCATAAGCTGTTTACAGGGCGTCCAAAAAGTCCTACCAAAAGGCAAACGAGGAAAGGCCTTTTCCATGAGCGAATCCAGCATCGTCAAAAACCTGAAAAACGCCATCGCCGAAAGCGCGCCCGAACAGGGCAAGACGCATTTCGACCAGATGAAGCTCAAAAGCCTGTCCTCCGATAAATTCCCGCATGTGCGCATGCGCCGCCTGCGCCGCACCGAAGCGATGCGCGACCTGGTGCGCGAAAACGCCATCACCGCGAATGATTTGATCGTCCCGATCTTCGTCGAGGAGAATATCGACGAGCGCGTTCCGGTCGCCAGCATGCCCGGCGTGTTCCGCGAAACGGAAAAATCTTTGGAAGCGCGCGTGAAATCCATCGCCGAATCCGGCGTCCGCTCCCTCATGCTGTTCGGCGTGTCGCACAACAAGGATGCGACCGGTTCCGATTCCATGGACCCGAACGGCCTGCTCGCCCGCATGATCCGCCGCGCGAAAGACGCCGCCCCTGATATGGCGATCATCGCCGACGTCTGTTTTTGCGAATACACCGACCACGGCCATTGCGGCCCGCTTTGCTCCCACGGCGACGTGGACAACGACCGCACGCTGGAAAACATCGCCATGCAATCCGTCGTTGCCTGCGAGGCAGGCGCCGATATCATCGCGCCAAGCGGCATGATGGACGGGCAGGTCTCCGCCATTCGCCATGCGCTGGACGTGACCGGCTTCTCCGACATTCCCGTGATGGCCTACGCCGCGAAATTCGCGTCCTGCTTCTACGGCCCGTTCCGCGACGCGGCGGGATGCGCGCTCGGCGCGAACCCAAACGTGCGCAAGGACCGCAAGACCTATCAGCTCGACCCCGCCAACGCGCGCGAAGCGCTGCGCGATGCGGAACTGGACGAGCGCGAAGGCGCGGACATGCTGATGGTCAAGCCGGGCATCGCGTATCTGGACATTCTCGCCCGCCTGCGCGCGCAGACCGAACTCCCCCTCGCCGTCTACCAGGTCAGCGGCGAATACGCGATGATACGCTTTGCCGCACAGGCGGGCGCGCTGAACTACCACGACGCGATGATGGAATCCCTGCTCGCGTTCAAACGCGCCGGTGCGGACATGATCCTGACCTATGCAGGAGAAGACGTCGCGCGCTTTTTGCGCAACGGTACAAAACTGGCGGCCTAAGCAAACTTTCCATATGCTTCCGGACACACCTTTTATTTTTGAAGGCGCGCTTGATTGCCTGTGTAAAACAGGCGACAATTACCCCGCGCGGTAACGTTCCGTTTACCACTATCCATGTATTCTGATCCTCTAAAGTTCTCCTCATCAGGGATTCTCAAACGTTATGAAATTCGCGGGTCTTGCCCTAGTTCTGGTCTGCACGTTCGGCGGTCTTATGGTCGCAGCCGGCGTCGAAAAGGCTATTCACCTGATCACGGGCGCGATCCTGCCCGCCCTGCCCGGCGAATTCATCATCATTTTCGGATGCGCCTGCTGCGCGTTCCTTGTCGCGAACTCCCCGGCCGGCGTGAAACATACGCTGAGCTATTTCAAGGCGCTGAAGAAAGCGGGCGCCTACAGCAAGGAAGACTACATCGAACTGCTGTCCATGATGTTCACGATCTTCAAGCTGGCGCGCACCAAGGGTTGGCTCGCGCTCGAACAGCACATCGAAAACCCGCACGATTCCGCATTGTTCCAGCAATTTCCCTCTTTCCACCACAATCATCACGCCACGACATTCCTGTGCGATTATTTGCGCATCATCTCGCTGGGCAATGAAAACCCGCTGACGATCGAGGCGTTGATGGATGAGGAAATCGAAACCATCAAGGAACATGAAAGCCACCCGGGCCACGCCGTGCAGACGATGGCGGACGGCATCCCGGCGCTCGGCATCGTGGCCGCCGTTCTCGGCGTTATCAAGACCATGTCCTCCATTTCCGAACCGCCGGAAATTCTGGGTAAGATGATCGGCGGCGCGCTGGTCGGAACCTTCCTCGGCGTCTGGCTCGCCTACGGCATGGTCGGCCCGATCGCGGGCGCGATGACGTCCTACGCCGCGACAGAAGTGATGTATTACAAGGCCATCAAGGTCGGCATGATCGCGTTCCTGAACGGATGCGCGCCGCAGGTGGCCGTTGAATTCGCCCGGAAGTTCCTCCCCCATGACGTCCAGCCGACCTTCGCCGAACTGGAAGAAAAGCTGAACGCCCTGCCAAGCCCGTCGGCGTAGAGCGAGGCGCAGATGGCAAAAGGCGGCAAGCAGGACGAACTCCAGCCCATTATCGTCAAGAAGATCAAGCGCGGCGGCGGAGGCCACCACGGCGGCGCATGGAAAGTCGCCTATGCCGACTTCGTGACCGCGATGATGGCGTTCTTCCTCCTGCTGTGGCTGCTCAACGTCACGACGAAGGAACAGAAAGAAGGCATCGCCGAATATTTCGACCCGAACCCGAAAATATCCATCACGCAAAGCGGATCGAACGGCATGCTGGGCGGCCTGTCCATTTCCAAGGACGGCGCGATGGTCAACGACAAGCAGCCGCCGCCATCGATACAGCAGCAGGCAAATCCGTCCCTTCGCCCCGGCCAGGACAAGATCACCGACGAAGCGTTGAAAGAAGAAATCCGCAAGCGCGAGGAAGCCAATTTCAAGAAGGCGGAAAAAGCGCTCAAAGACGCGATGGCTGAAAATCCTGAACTGAAAGAACTCCAGAAAAACATCAAAATGGATATGACGCCGGAAGGCCTGCGCATCCAGATCGTCGATCAGGACGGCAAATCCATGTTCCCGTCGGGCAGCGCCGAGATGTTCGAGCGCACGCGCGAGCTGCTCAAAAAAGTCGCCGAAGTGATCCGCAAGATGCCGAACGAAATTTCCGTCCGCGGCCACACGGACGGCGTTCCCTATTCCAAGGGCAACGGCTACGGCAACTGGGAACTCTCCGCCGACCGCGCCAACGCATCGCGCCGCGTGCTGATCGCCGCCGGCTTCCCCGAAAAGCGCGTGAACAACGTGCTCGGCAAGGCGGACAAGGACCACATGGTGCCGGACAAGCCGAACGATGAGCGCAACCGCCGCATTTCCATCATCCTCCTGCGCGAGGAGTTGGTCACGCAGGTCGGCGCGAACATGAGCACCGAGGCCGTGAAGGAACAGGAACGTGCGCAGAAAGACCCGCTTTACCGCCGGTCATCCGGTTCGGTGGATTTCCCATAGGACATGAACCAAGCCGTACCCGAAATACACTCTGAATATTCCGGCATTATCCTGTTCTGGCCACAATTTGTGGAAGCCATTTTGATGGGTCAAAAAACCCAAACACGCCGATGGGGATCAAGCAGAAAATTCGAAATTGGCCAGATCCTGGAAGCCCGCAATAGCGAAACGGACAAAACATTTGGATTGCTTGAAATCTTAAAGATTTATTCTCAAACGTTGGACGATATGTCAGAAGAAGAAGCGCGCCTCGATGGTTTTACAACAAAGGCTGATTTCATGGACTGCATTCAAAAAATCTATCCAAACGCAAAAGAAAAAGATGATTTCACAGTGGTAGAATTTCGGCTCTTACAAAAACAATCTAATCAGCTTTAAGAACTCTGTTCTGTGTAATGGCCGCATTTCGTCGTTAAAACTGATTGCTCTTCGGGAATCCGTTCGGCGGGAGTTTGCCGGCATCGGCGCGTGTGCCGACCCATTCCTTGATGTTGGAAACAGTGGTCTCCCCGGTGCCGTATTTAAACGACAAGCCTTCTTTGAGGTTGAAGGTCTTGAGGTCGGACAGGCCGCCATCTTTGTATTTTTGAAGCGCCACGCCCTTGCCGCGCGCCATCTCCGGCAACTGGTCCAGCTTGAACACCAGCATCTTGCGGTTGCGACCGACGACGGCGATATGATCGTGATTGCCGCCGACGAAGCGGAACAGGCGCGCCTCATCCTTGCCGTCAACATTCAAGACCTGCTTGCCTTTTTTCGTCTGGGCCAATACATCCGCCATCTTTACAGCAAAGCCCTTGCCCGCATCGGAGGCAACAATCAGTTTCGCCTCGGGATTATACAATGCGACATCGACGATATCGGAATCGTTGGGCAGATCGACCATCAAACGCACCGGTTCGCCAAAGCCGCGGCCGGGCGGAAGCTTATCACCGCCGATCGTGTAAAACACGCCGTTAGAACCGAACAGCACGATCTTGTCATTGGTCATCGCCTCAAACACGAAGCCTTCGCGGTCGCCGTCTTTGTATTTTAAATCCTTGCGATCAACGCCATGGCCCTTCATCGCGCGAATCCAGCCTTTGGAGGAGCAGATCACGGTGATCGGCTCTTTTTCCATTAACGCTTCTTCGAGGTTTTCGATCGCCATCGGTGTCGGCACCTTGCCGATCATCGTGCGGCGCTTGCCGAGCGGTGTTGTCTTGCCGAACAATGTCTGCAGGCCTGTAATTTGTTTTTTGATCGCCGTCCATTGACGCGCTTCGGACTTGATCAGTTTTTCGAGATCGTCCTTTTCCTTGGTCAGCGCGTCATGCTCACGCTTGATCTCAATCTCTTCGAGTTTTGCGAGAGACCGCAGGCGGATGTTCAAAACGGCTTCGGC
>JBDHTU010000080.1:0-7174 GCA_039808805.1 Micavibrio sp. | reverse complement strand
TTCTCCCTTGGCGACTTTTTCAAACACGTTTCTAATTTTTCCCGCGCGCGGGGGTTTATCAGACATGGAATTACTCCTTGTATGTAAAAAACAAAAAAATCCTCATGCCCTATCACAGGCACGATGGAAGCTATAACGATGCAGGGTGTGAAATTATATTGTATGCGCCTGGGCGCACATACGGGCAGACGCGCACATGAATATACATGCATTCATGCAAAAATTTGTTACGCATTGCCAAATTATTTCCATGCGAAAATGAAAACATAAAAACAGCGCCTTCGTCAACACCACATCAATAGAAAGCCGCCACCCCGCTTAACAAATATGGAAAACATTATGAGGGTTTTCTTTTTCATAGGACAGGCGTACAAAGGGCGAATGGCTTGGAAACAACTCATTTCATCCTTCAGGAATTCCCTTCTCTGGACCGCCCCGGTCCTTGGAATCCTGGCCGGCTGCTTTTGTTACGTCTCCTATCTGCGGGACAAAGACGGCGGTGCCGACATCTCCGTATTTTTCAATGACGCCAACGCCATCAACAACCAGCCGTTTTTCTTCGGCAGCATGGAACATCTGACCAGTTCGCTGATGATGATGACGGGCGCGATCCTGATCTTCTGCGCCGCCACGGAAAAAAAGGCTGACCCCGGCACCCGCCGCTTTGCGTTGCTGCTTGGCGCGCTGACGGGTTTCCTCGGTTTTGACGACCTGTTCATGTTTCATGAAACCATTCACCTGCTCATTCCGGGGCTGGGGGAGCCGCAGGTTTATATTGTGTATGGACTTGTTCTGCTCGCACTGGGAACCGTGTATTTCGGCCGCCTGTTGCAAACGCCGTTTTTCCTGCTTGGCGGCGCGCTCGGCTGCCTTATGTTTTCCGGCATGGAAGATATTTTTAAATGGCAGCCGCTCGGCCTGCCGATGGAGGAATATTTTGAACTGACAGCGTTTATCGCCTGGTCGATGTATGCGCTGGCGACGGCTTTCATGATCCGGGGCCGCCGGATCGGCCTGTGGAGCTATGCGTCCGGGTCAGTCTCCGCCACGGAACTGCGCCGGAGTTTTCAGCTTACTGCTCGTCAAACCACAACTCGTCAATATTATAGTCCCAGCAAAGCTCTTCCCCGCGCTTGATGTCGCGCAGCGCCGTGACCGTCATGGTATAGGCGTCATAATCCTGATCCAGGTGAATGTTCGGCTTGGAAGAGTGGTTGTACATCATGATGTAGCCGAGCGGCATGCAATATTCTTCGTCGTAATAATTGCCGTCCCATTCCAGCAGGTAACCATCCGGCGGTTCGCCGTTGTTGATAACGGAATCCTTGGAAACAGGGATGACCGGCGCGGTTTCGATGACTTCGCCTTGTTTGATATCGCGCAGGGCGAAAACGCCGCGGCCCTTTTCTTCGTCAATCACGCGCCATGCGATCTTTGCACCCATGATGGTTTCCGGCGAATTGGCGGATATCTGTTCCTGATCCGCTGCCTGTTGCTGCCACGCGTCCATTTTCCGTGCGGTATTGTCGGACATTGTTCCCTGTTCCTTTACTGTTCCCTGATCGCTCTCCTTTAGCGAAGGTTGAAAGAAAACTCCACAAAAATCGCCCGGCATGCTAAAAACGCGCCCATGAAAGCGAATACAAAAAAATACCTCACCTTCGGCGCCGTTTTGGTCGCTGTCGCGTTTTCGGGCTGGTCCGGCGCGCGCTACCTGCAGGATGTGCGCCGTGAAGTCCTGAACGCCCGCGAGAACGCCGTATCTGACAAGGCGCCGGACAGTACGGAGATTCCCTCTTCCGCTGAGAACGCGGAGTGATCTTTTATGCCCCTGAAAATCCCCAAAGTCATCGGTCATCGCGGCGCAAAGGCCTACGCTCCCGAAAACACGCTGGAAAGCATCGCAACCGCGGCCTCGCTTGGCGTGGAATGGGTGGAACTGGACGTCAAGTTAACGCGCGACAATGTGCCGATCATCTTCCATGATGAAGAACTGGACCGCACCACCAACGGCTCGGGCAAGGTTGCGGAAACAAATTATGAAGACATCCAGCAATTGGAAGCCGGGTCATGGTTTGCGGATTCCTTCGCCGGCATCAAAATTCCCACGCTGGAAGAGGCCATCGATATTATCCTGCGCCACAATCTCGGGCTAAATCTTGAGATCAAGCCCTGCCCCGGCCGGGAAAAGGAAACCGCGGAAATTGCCCTGGATCATCTCTCGCAAATATGGGATGACATGGATAAGCTGCTTATCTCCTCCTTCCAGCATGTAAGCCTTGAAACCGCGATGGATCTTGCGCCGGATTATGCACGCGGCCTTCTCATCGGCGGCGAAGAAATGCCGGAAAACTGGAGAGAGGTTGCCGCCTATCTTGAGGCGTCCACCATCAATCTGGGCTCCCGGCTTGTTACGCGCGCCGTGGCGGATGAGGTGATGGACCTTGAACTCCCCCTTCTCGTCTACACGGTCAATGACCCGATGCAGGCCCGCGCGTTGCAAAAACTTGGCGTGGATGCGTTTTTTTCCGACAACCCGGATGTCATCCTCGAAAATCTTGCGGGCGGCTTGAATTAACGCTAGCGGCGCATTCCCGGCGCGGCTGTTGCGGGTGCCGCAGCGGGGGGACGCTGCGCCCATTCCGGTATTCGCTGCTTGTGCCCCTCGGCCACCTTGTTATACTCGCCGGATATGCATGGCCATTCCTTCTCCCCTCTGCCTCCAGAAGATAATTTTATTCCCGCGTTATCCAGAACGCTATCTGCGGCTTCTCCTCCGATAGTGTGCAGCGCGCGGCGGCCAAGCCCGCCGAGGCCGCCGTTAATAGTATCGAGCGTCCTTGCCGCGCCGGAGACCGCGCTTAAAGCAGCCCCTGCAGCAGCCCTGGGATCATTATCGGCAATCCCGTAAAGAACGCGGGCGGGGCCGGTTGCGGCGTTGCAAAGACTTTCCGCCGTGTCTTTGAACATATCTTCGATTGCTTCAATGGGCCTGAATTCCATGTATATCCCTTTATGTATTATGAATAATACTATGGATGACAGCGCACTGGCAAATTTCGGGCAAAATGGTAAAAAAGTGCGATTCATGCCCGTAGGAATAAAGGACTTTATACCGTGCCCAAACGATTCCCGTCTTCCCGCAACGCTGGTTTTACGCTGATCGAAGTCGCCATCGCGCTCGTCATCGCCAGCATTATCGCCGCAGGCGCCCTCCAGATGTATAAAATCTACACGACTTCCCGCACGTACAAAGTCACGCGGGAGAATATTTCCGAATTGAACACCGCCATGCAGGTTTACCTGTCCAAATACGGAAGCCTTCCCTGCCCCTCCACGCTAACGGCAAAACCGTCCGATCCCGAATACGGCGCGTCGCCGGACTGTGATGAAATTTTATCTTCTCCGTCCATTACCGTTGACGAAGAATTTGTACTGGGCGAAGGCCGCAGCGGCGAAAAAGTTCTGATCGGCAAGGTGCCGTTCCGCGAACTCAACGTGCGTCAGACCATCTCCAAGGATGGCTGGGGGCGTGATTTGTATTACGCTGTCTCCGCCACCCTCACCAACACATCGACCTATTCACAATATGGCGGCGTCATCGACGTTGTGGACGAGCAAGGGCTGTCTCTTCTTAAAGAGGATACAGGCGTTCAATACGTGTTGTATTCCACGGGGTCGGATGACGCCCCGCCCGGAAGCGACCGATGCGTCGAAGAAAAGGCCGATTTTGAAAACTGCAACGGCGACGGCACGTTCAAATATGCGGCCATTTCGCTGGGACAGAATGAATCTTTTTACGATGACACTGTTTCTTATGTCAGTTGGATCGAATCTCCCGATGCCGCAGGGGAATGCAGCATCGCTTCCTACATGGTGGACAATGCCGGCATGGATTACGAAGACATTGTCGGGACTCTAAAGGATCAGAATTCCGTATATCTGAAACCCGGCGATATGGCTTATATGTGCAACAGGCGGTTGCTTTCTGCTTTGGATTCAAAGAACTGCATCCTTTTCGTCTGCAACGGCGAAGGCGTCCTGCGGCGGGTCAGCACCATCGAATAAGGCTTGTTCTTTGTGCCCGCTTTCTTTTTCTTGGCTTCACAGGGAACCACACGGCTTCTGTATCTTTGGTGAGGCACCCCAATGAAAAAGGAGATCCTACATGGCCAACATGCATCCCCAGAACAACCTGTCCCGCGAAGCCCGCAGCAAGGGCGGCCGCAATTCGCCGGGCAACTTCAAGAATGATCCCGCCCGCGCCGCAGAAGCTGGCCGCAAGGGCGGCATGGCGTCTCGTCGTTCCAGCACCCCGCCTGTGGAAGAAAGCGTGACGGAATAGCCTTTCGGGACATTCAAGAAAAAGGAGCCGTCAGGCTCCTTTTTTATTTCTAATCGCCGTTTTTGAACAGGCCCTGTATCTGGTCCGGCATCGGCATGCCCACCGCGTTGAACCCGCAATCGACATAATGAACCTCGCCTGTCACCGCACCGGACAGGTCAGACAGCAGGTATAGGGCGGTTCCGCCAAGTTCTTCGAGTTCGACTGATCTGCGAAGAGGTGCCGTCATGACATTGTATTTGAACGTTGTTCTGGCGGAGCCGATGACCGCGCCGGCCAGTGTGCGCATTGGGCCCGCTGAAATGGCGTTGACCCGAATCCGCTCCGGCCCAAGATCCGCCGCAAGATAGCGAACGGAGGCTTCAAGCGCGGCCTTCGCCACGCCCATCACGTTGTAATTCGGCATCGCTTTTTCCGCGCCGTAGTAAGACAGCGTAACCGCCGTTCCACCTTTTTTCATCAGCGGCGCCGCGCGGCGCATCACCGACGTGAACGAGTAGCAGGAGATGTGCATGGAGGTCAGGAAGTTCGAAAGGCTGGTGTCGACATAACGGCCTTTTAACTCTTCCTTATCCGAAAACGCGATGGCATGAATGATGAAATCGATCCCGCCCCATTCCTTTTCGATCGTCTTGAAAACCTTGTTGAGGTCTTCTTCCTTGGACACATCGCAATCGATCAGCAGCTTCGCGCCAAGGCTTTCCGCCAGTGGCTTCACCCGCTTGCCGAACGCTTCCCCCTGATAGGTGAAGGCCATTTCCGCACCGTGCTTGTGCAGTTCGCTGGCCATGCCCCACGCGATGGATTTGTCGTTGGCGACGCCCATCACGAGGCCGCGCTTGCCCTTCATAATACCGGATGCAGGGATACTCATGATTACGCCTCGTATCTGGACAGGGCGAGCGTCGCGTTGGTGCCGCCGAACCCGAAGGAATTGGAAAGGATGGTGTCGTGGCGGATGCCGTCGATCCGCTGGCGCGCGAGCGGAAGATTGCCCGCCCCCTCGTCCAGCGTCTCAATATTGATGGACGGCGCCACGAAATCGTTCTGGAGCATCAGAAGGCTGTAAATCGCCTCCTGCGCGCCTGTCGCGCCGAGGCTGTGCCCCGTCATGGATTTTGTGGACCCGATATACGGCATGTCCTGCTCCAGCTTGCCGAAGACGGAGCGGATGGCGTCCAGTTCCGTGATATCGCCCGCCGGGGTGGATGTGCCGTGCGTGTTGATATACGTCACAGGCGTCTTGAGGCCTGCGAGCGCCTGGCGCATGCAGCGCACCGCGCCCTCGCCGCTCGGCGCCACCATGTCGGCCCCGTCGGAGGTCGCGGCATAGCCCGTGATCTCGGCATAGATTTTCGCCCCGCGTGCGAGCGCGTGACCAAGTTCCTCGACCACAACGACGCCCGCACCGCCCGCAATCACGAATCCGTCGCGGCCCGCGTCATACGCGCGGGAGGCTTTGTCCGGCGTGTCGTTATATTTGGACGACATCGCGCCCATCGCATCAAACAGACAGGACAGTGTCCAGTGCAGCTCTTCGCTGCCGCCCGCGAACACGACATCCTGCTTGCCGAGCAAAATCTGCTCCGCCGCGTTGCCGATACAGTGGGCCGAGGTCGAACAGGCGGAGGAAATGGAATAATTCACGCCCTTGATCTTGAAATTGGTGGCAATGGTGGCCGACGCGGTGGACGACATGCAGCGCGGCACGCGGAACGGGCCGACCCACTTGGTCGCGCCTTTTTCGCGGACGATATCGGCGGCTTCGACCTGGTTGCTGGTCGACGGCCCGCCGGATCCCATGATCACGCCCGTCCTCTCGTTCGATACATCGCTTTCTTCAAGCCCCGCATCCTTGATCGCCTGTTCCATGGCGATGTGGTTATAGGCCGAGCCTTCGCCCATAAAGCGGAGCAGCCGCTTGTCGATGGCAGCCGTCAGGTCGATCTCCGGGCGGCCCTCCACCTGGCTGCGGAAGCCGTGCTCTGCCATGCTGGGGGAAAACTTGATGCCGGATTTCCCGGCCTTCAGGGCGGCCAGAACCGTGTCCTTATCGTTGCCGATGCAGGAAACGATACCGATACCCGTAATAACGACGCGTCTTTGTGTGTTTGTCATGACAGCCGTTTTAATACATTCCGGCCCCTGTGAGAAACAGTAAATTTTGCTTGCCCACATTCCCATAACTGTTATAGCTAATATAAATGCGCATATCAGTCAGATGAGTTTTACATGAGTATAGAGGGGACATTTCGAACCAAGGCAGAAGGCGCTTACAAAGCGGTCCTGGAAGAGATACGCCCGCTCTCGCTCTATATGCGTGTTTTGCCATTGCCGCGTGTAAGCGTACCTTCTCAAATACGAAAAGATTTGCGCGAAGAATTCGAAGCCGGGAAAAGAGCTGATTTCATCTACTGGCTGGCGACGCACCGTGAACAAGAAATGAAAGCGGCATTTGGCCTTCATGACGTCCAGATCAGCAGCATACGCAACAACCGTTATATCAGCGGCTTTCATCTTCCATTAAAATTGAACATGTGTTCTGTCGATCACATCATTCCGCTGTCAGTAGGCGGTGGCAATGACGTTTCAAATCTCTCGTTGATACCGGAATGGATAAACCACCTGAAAGCACGCTTTGAAGATGCTCAGCTTCGAACATGCCCTGATCGAACACATATTAATATTTTGGTGCCGACGCGTGATGAACACGGAAACTACGTGTCCATTCCTTGTTTTCCGGATCAGTTTTATACACCCCGCAGCAAAGTGATGCGGAAACATGCGGAATGGATTTCTCGAAACCTTGATCTAATGACATGGCAAGGG
>JBDHTU010000079.1:0-7241 GCA_039808805.1 Micavibrio sp. | reverse complement strand
GCCGTTGGAGGTGACGACCATCACGCAATCCTGCCGGTCGTCTATGATATGCGCCGCAAAATTCTTCCAGTTGTCGATGCATTGGTTCGGGTCGAAATCCCATCCCGGTGGCACGATGGCCTTTTCATCCCAGTCTTTGAGCGCCTGCTGCCCCAGCCGCGCGATCACGGCGTCTTCCGTCTGGTTTTCATCCGGGCCGTAATCGACCTCATTAAAAATGGCGAGCGGGAAGATTGGTTCCTTATACCCGGCCGTTTGCAGCGCGAGTTCCGCCGTCTCTTTGGTCCGGCGAAGTTGCGAGGAATAAACCGCTTCGGGGTACAGCGTTGATTGTTTCAGCCAGTCGCCCAGCGCGCGGGCCTGCACCCGCCCGCTTTCGCTCAAAGGTAGGTCGGTGCGCGCCCCGACGCGGCGGGGCGTTTCACCTTTATCGAATGTATTGCCGTGGCGGGCGATGATCAGGGTCGTCATGGTTGCCATGAAAGCCTGATTGCCGCCCGCTTGCAATGGATTTGTTCACTAAAGGGGAAGATTGGATTCGGCCAGCTTCTGCGCCTGTTCCTGATCGACGGCGACGCCTTGCGAAAGAATGACGCCGGACCGGATAACCCGCCATTTCCAGCTGTCGTTCTTTTGCTCGCATTGATAGCCGTGTTTGAAACGTTCGATCAGAAGATCGTAATCGCCCGCGGTGGAGCATAATTTCTCCGCTTTCCAGTCCATACCATGCCTCCTTTTCTATGTGTCCGTTCAAAATAAAATCTCTCTATGCCCCTTTAAACGGAGAGAAAACGATGTAAGTTCCAAGGGGTATTTTCAATTTTTCAGGAGAAAACAGATGAAAACGCTCACTATTCAGGGAACCAAAATTCCGGCTCTCGGTTTCGGCACGTGGAAGCTGACGGGAAAAGAATGTGCAGACGCTGTCGATTTCGCCATTCAGAACGGCTACACCCACATAGACACCGCGCAGATTTACGAGAATGAAGCAGAGGTAGGGGACGGCATTAAAAAATCCGGCATGGCGCGGGATCAGTTGTTTGTGACCACCAAAGTCTGGCGCGATAAATTTTCCGGCGGCACGGTCGCGCAATCGGTTGACGAATCCTTGAAAAAACTGAAAATGGATTATGTGGACCTGCTGCTGGTCCACTGGCCGTTCCCGGAAACGCCGGTGCAAAAACTGGTGGAAGAGGTGATGAAGGCGCAGCAGGCCGGTAAGACGCGGCTGATCGGCGTCAGCAATTTCAACATCGCGCAGATTGAAGAAGCAATCAAAATTTCCGGCGGCAAGGTCTGCAACGACCAAGTGGAATATCATCCCTACCTCAATCAGAAGCCTATTCTGGAGGCCGCCCGTAAAAACAATATGTTCGTTACGGCGTACTCTCCCGTTGCGCGCGGCAAAGCGATCAAGGATGCGGCACTCAAGGAAATCGGCCTGAAATACGGCAAGAGCGCGGGGCAGGTAACCTTGCGCTGGCTGGTGCAGCAGGACAATGTCGCCGCCATCCCGAAATCCGCGACGCCGGAAAATATCAAGAGCAACATCGATATTTTCGATTTTGAATTGAGCGCAGAGGATATGCAGAAGATATCCGCCATGGGGTCCGACGCCGGGCGGCAGGTCAATCCGGATTTCGCGCCGGTATGGGACAAAGCTGCATAGCTATATGCCGGCGAGGATTTTCTCCGCCCGCGCGACATCCTCGGGTGAATCGATGCCGGCCTGCGCAAGGCCGGCATTTACTTTGAGTTCGACGGTCTGGATCGAAATGCCGTTTTCGAGAAGGCGCAATTGTTCCAGTCCTTCGAGTTTCTCATACGCGCCTTCGGGCAGCGTGACGAATTTCTTCAGGACATCAAACCGGAAACCGTACAGGCCGATATGCTGGAGCACGGGGGAATATTCATTCTTTCGATAGATATCTTCCTTGCGGATGGCGGGCAGAATGTTTTTTGAAAACCACAACGCCTGTCCGTTCCTATCGACAACGCAGGTGGTGCCGCTGAACGGGGTCATTTTTTTGCTCTCTCGCAAGGCATCAAGTTCGGCCCAGCGCAAGCGCACGACCGGGGTAATCACTTCGCGGTTTGGGTCGCCGATAAAGGCTTCGATCATTTTTTGCGGCGCTTCGACGGGCGTGAACGGCGCGTCGCCCTGAAGCCCCACGACAAAATCGAAATCCCCGCCAAGATGCGTGGCCGCTTCCAGTACGCGGTCGGACCCCGTCTTGCAGGCGTCCGACGTCATCACGCATTGGATGCCGATCTCTGCACAGTGCGCTTCGATGCGCGCATCTTCCGTGGCAACGGCAAGCGTGACATTGCGCAGTTTTTGCGTCGATTGCCGCGCGACATCGACCACGCGGGAAAGCATGCTTCTGCCGCCAAGAGAAACGAGGGGCTTTCCGGGAAAGCGGGTAGAGCCGAAGCGGGCAGGAATGATGATTGCGGTTTTCATAGCGCGCTAATCTAGCGAAGTTTCAGGTGAAACGGAACCGTTCTTTTCGGGAGCCGTTGGCAGACCCGAAATCAACAAACTTTCCAAGGAGAACCTCATGTTTGAGAAGAAAATTGATAATTTTGAAGACCTGTTCTGTCACCAGCTTTCGGACCTGCGCAATGCGGAGATGCAACTGACGAAGGCGCTGAAAGAAATGGCCGAGGCCGCCACGGACCCGACCTTGAAAAAAGGGTTCGAACAGCACCTGAGAGAAACCGAACAACAACTGGAAACCGTGAACCGCGTGTTCGACATGGTCGATATGGAGCCGGAAGATATTACCTGCGAGGCCATGAAAGGCCTGATCAAGGAAGGAAAATCCGCGATCAAGGAATTTGAAAAGGGTCCGATCCTTGATGCCGCATTGATCATCGCCGCGCAGAAGGTCGAACACTATGAAATTTCCGGCTATGGTTCTGTTTGCGCGCTGGGTGAAAAACTTGCGCTGACCGAGGCTGTAAAGCTGCTGCGTCAGATTGAAGAGCAGGAAGCCGCCACGGATAAAAAACTGACGCAGGCTGCGATGAATATCAACGAAGACGCCGCTTCCTTTGCGGACGCTGCCGAATAAGCGAATTGCTGCAAGCAATGAAAAGCCGGGAAGAGGTCCTCTTTCCCGGCTTTTTTTCTAGGGCTGTCTCGCCCACCACGTGTCGCTGACTCCGGGCGTGAGCGGCGAGAGGGTTTTGGGGCGTTCAAGTTTTTTCCAGTAGGCAAGATTGAAGTGGTCTGTATGCCATTGCGGAATCACATAATATCCGGCGAGCAGGATACGGTCGAGCGCGTGGGTCAGCGCCACCAGTTCCTCACGTGATTTTGCGCGGATGATCTTCTCGATAATCTCATCCACCACCTTGTCCTTGATGCCGATATAGTTGCGCGATCCGGCAATGTCGGCCTTGTCCGATCCCCAGAAATCGCGCTGCTCATTGCCTGGTGAATCCGACTGGCCGATGGGCAGCACTGTCATATCGAAATCGAAGTCGTTCATCCGGTTCTGGTATTGCGCGGGGTCGAGCACGCGGAAATTTGCCGCGACGCCGATTTTCTTCATGTTGGCGATGAACGGCAGAACCCAGCGTTCGAACATCGGGTTTGAATCGATGATCTCGAATTTCAGCTTTTCGCCTTTCGTGTTGGCGCGGATGCCGTCAGGGCCGAGCTTCCATCCACCCTCATCGAGAATCTGTGCGGCGATGCGCAGGTTTTCGCGCATATTGCCCGTCCCGTCGTTTTTCGGCGGGGCGTAGCGCGTGGTGAAGACTTCGTCCGGAATGCGTCCGCGATAGGCTTCAAGAATTTTCAATTCCATGCCTGCCGGCGGTCCGTCCGGTGCGGCGAGGTCGGAGTTTTCAAAATAGCTGTTCGTGCGCGTGTATTCGCCATAGGCGAATTGTTTGTTCGACCATTCGAAATCAAACGCATGGGCCAGCGCCTTGCGCACGGCAATATCGGCGAAAATGGGCTTTCGTGTGTTATAGACAAAAGCCTGCATGCCGGCGGGGCGGCCGTGCTTGACTTCTTCTTTCACAATGCGCCCGTCCTTCACGGCAGGCGCGTTATAGGCGGTGTGCCAGAGCTTGGCCGTGTTTTCGAGGCGGTAATCATATTCTCCGGCGAAGAAGGCCTCCAGCGCAACGTTCGTGTCTTTATAGTAATCGATCGTAATGCGGTCGAAATTGAAACGGCCCTTGTTGATGGGGAGGTCCTTGCCCCAATAATTGGGATCGCGCACATATTCGATGGAACGTCCGGCCACGACCTTGCCGATTTTATACGGCCCGCTGCCGAGCGGCGGGGTCAGCGTGGTGTTGCCGACATCGCGGCCTTCGGCGGTCCAGTAATGCTTGGGCAGGATCGCAAGCTGAGAGAGGATCAGCGGCAATTCCGCGTTGTCGTTGTGGGAGAAGGTGAACTTCACGCGGCGCTCGCTCGTCGCTTCCACGGTTTTAACATCGCCGTAATAGGCTTTGAAGAATGGCGCGCCCTTGGCCATCATCTCATTGAATGTCCAGACAACGTCTTCCGCCGTGACGGGAACGCCATCCGCCCATTTCGCGGCGGGGTTCAGGTTGAACGCAACCCAGCTGTTGTCTTTCGGGCGTTCGATGGTTTCGGCAAGCAGGCCATACATGGAAAACGGTTCATCCGTGCTTTGTTCCATCAACGCGTCATATACATAGCTCTGGCCGAGGAAGGTCAGGCCGCTGGCCGGCGATCCCTTGATGATGAACGGATTGAGGGAATCAAACGTGCCGATATCGTTGAGTTTGAGCGTGCCGCCTTTGGGGGCGTCGGGATTGACGTAGTCGAGATGCGTGAAATCGCCTTTGTATTTCACATCGCCATGCATGGCGATGGACGGTTGCGGCGTTGCGGTGTCCTGCGCGAAGGCGGGGGCGGCGGCAAAGAACAAGGCGGCGGCGAGGAGGAAATGTTTCATGCATCTTTTCCTGTGGCTTGGGAAATGTTGGTGAAGCCGTCCTGCGCCATGCGCGCGCCAAGACCGGTGAGAATGTCGTGGACAAGGTCCGGCCCCTGGAAGACGAGAGCGGTATAAAGCTGGACAAGGGACGCGCCTGCACGGATTTTTGCGTAGGCATCGTCCGCCGAGGAAATGCCGCCTGTGCCGATGATGGGAAGCTTGCCTTCCGTGTGGCGGTAAAAGGCGCGGATGATCCCGGTCGATTTTTCGGTGAGGGGGCGGCCGCTCAATCCCCCCTGCTGTTCATAAAAGGAGGCAGGCAGATACTCCGGGCGGTCGAGCGTGGTATTGCCGAGGATCACGCCGTCCACGCCTGCTTCGGTCAAACAGGCGGCGACGTCTTTCAATTGTTCCTCGTTCAGATCCGGCGCGAGCTTGACGAGCAGCGGCGGCGCGTTGCTTTTGCCGCAGGCTTTCGCACGCTCATCAAGAATGCGTTCCAGCAGCGGCATCAGGTTTTCCCGCGCCTGCAGGTTGCGAAGTCCCGGCGTGTTGGGGGAGGAGATGTTGACGGTGAGGTAATCGGCGTAGGAGCCGAGCGCGCGGACGAGGTGGCAGTAATCCTTCGCCGGGTCGGCCACGCCCTTGTTCATGCCGATATTGATGCCGATGATGCCGGGCGGGCGCGGCTTTCCTTCAAAAAACTTTTCGATGTTGTGACGGAAGGATTCCAGCCCGCCGTTCGGAAATCCCATGCGGTTGATCACGGCTTCATGCTCCGCCTCCCGGAATACGCGCGGGCGCGGATTGCCTTCCTGCGGGCGAGGCGTCACGGTCCCGGCCTCGACAAAACCAAACCCCATACGAAGCATCGGCCCGACGACATCGGCGTTCTTGTCGAACCCGGCGGCAAGGCCGAGCGGGTTCGGAAAGATGCGGTTCCACAGAGTTACCTTCAGGCGGTTGTCATCGACGCGGGAAGGGCAGGGCATGACCCCGGCCTTCAATGCCCTGATCGTCATGCCGTGCGCGGTTTCCGGATCCATCCGGTGGAGGAAGGGTTTGGTGACTTTGAACAAAAGGGCGGACATGGCCTATTGGTTGCAAATTCCCGCGGCTTTTTCAAGGCGGCATGCCGTTTCATCAACTAGATATGCCGGAAACCGACTTTCACGTAATTCCAGCCGGTGATCATGGTGATGACGGCCGCGGCCGTGAGCAGGATTTGTCCCGTAAGCAGCGCGCCCGCCACCGTTCCCTCGCCGGGGACCAGCATGCCGAACACGGCTGCCATCGCCCCGTCGCCGTAATCGCCGATGATCAGGAAACCCAGCGCGGTCATCTGGAGTCCGGTTTTCCATTTGGCGAGTTTTGAGACCGGGACGGAGATGTTCTTCGGCCCCAGATATTCGCGAAGGCCCGAAATCAGGAATTCACGCATCAGGATGACGATGGCCGGGATGATCCATCCGTCATGCAGGCGGTCGAATGCGGCGAGGGTGAGGAGCAGCGAACCCACCATGATTTTGTCCGAGATCGGGTCGAGAAACGTGCCGAAGCCGGAGGTGGAGCCGAACTTGCGGGCAATCCAGCCATCGAGGAAATCCGTCACCGCGCAGAAAATGTAAATCCACAGCGCCGTCCACGCCGCGGCGGCGCCGTCCACGAAAAACAGGCCGATCAGCACCGGGAGGAGGACGATGCGGGAGACGGTCAGGATATTCGGCAGTTGTTTTAACATGACTAGAAATTATCAATATTCCGAAGCGCGCGCCAGCGCTATTGCGCCGGGGATACGTAAAAATCCGCAATCAGGCTGTGGTGGTCCGAGCCGTTCGACGGACCCTGCCGAATGGCGGTCAAGGTCAGCGCGTCGTCGAACAATATCTGGTCGATCGGGATTTTCAGCATATCGACATAATGAAAGCTCGGCCATGTGACTTGCGGCAACAGGCCGTATTGCTGATACCGCAGGCCGGAAATATTCAGGACGTCGCGGAACGAAGGCGACCACGGCGTGAGGTTCCAGTCGCCCATCATGATGATACCGTTTGCGTCATCATTGCGGACGAACCCGGCAAGGGCTTTAAGTTCGAAATCACGCCGGGCGGCGGAATATTCCCCCATCGGCACCTGCGCGTGATAGGCAAAAATGGTGACGGGCAGGAGGCCGGGTTTGCGTACCTCGGCGCGCGTAACGGAAAAGACCCGGTCGCGCCATGCCATCGGCAATCGCTTGATCGTGATCGGATGCTTGCTGATGATTGAAATATCGCCGAAGCGTTCCGTGCCGTTGTTCGGATATTGATA
>JBDHTU010000078.1:0-7348 GCA_039808805.1 Micavibrio sp. | reverse complement strand
CGATGTGATCTTCCGCGATTTTTGTATCGGGAAATAGACTACGGCGGGAACTCCCGATCCCGATAGGATTTTTTCGCCAGAAGTTTTTTTAAAGCCACCGTCGGCTGGCGTCACCATAATGGCGGCGTCAAGCGAGATCGAAATCTGATCATCGACAGGGGCAATCTGCAAATCATCCTTGAATATCAGCGACTGGATTTCCATTTTGCCATGTATGGCAATCCCGGATAGAAGCCCTTGGGTATTTATCAAGCCGCTTCATATCCCGCTCGGCGTCGTCTTTCAGGGTGGAAACGATCGTAACCGTTGCACCATTTTCGTCGGCCCGTTTCAAAAATTGGGCGGGCGGCTCATTGAATTTTTTCTCTTTGTCGATCAACGTGTCATTGACATCGCAGATGATAATTTTGACAGGGTTTATACCGCCTGGAACATTCGTGACAGGTTCAAAAACTTCTCTTAAAGCAATTTTATCCTGCTTTCCCTGTGGCACTGGTTCAATCGTTTTATTGAAGATGTTGTTTCGGAGTCCTCAACATTCCAGTGTAGCGCCCGATGGCTTCCAACACCCTTTTAGATTGGCTGCCCGCCGGACCGCGATCGGCCTCGACCATACGTCTTAATTCTTGGGCTGGTTTATTCTTCGGCGATGATTGTTGTGCGGCCATGGCTGCAAATGTCGCTTTTACAAAGTGCGTGCGTTGAAAATTAAACGGATAACCGTTTGCGGTGCCGCTATCGCGGATAAAGGCGACGATAGCGGGATCCTCCCACATCATTTCTTCTGCGCAAGCCAAGGCATCTTCGTTATAGGCTTCGGCGGCGATATCGAAAACTTCATCGAAAAGCCGTGCAGCTTTTTCTTTTTCTGAGCTTGTTGCCATAAGTTTTTATATGAAAACTCCGGTAGAAAATCTATAAAAAAACATATATACAGCTTTCCATGAACAATTCTTTCGATGTGATCGTGATCGGTGGCGGTCACGCGGGCTGCGAAGCGGCGGCGGCGGCGGCGCGCTATGGCGCAAAGACGGCGCTGCTGACGCACAAGCTGGACACTATCGGCGTGATGTCCTGCAATCCGGCCATCGGCGGCCTTGGGAAAGGCCATCTGGTGCGGGAAATTGACGCGCTGGACGGCATTATGGGCCGGGTGATTGACCGGTCGGGCATCCAGTTTCGCATGCTCAACGCTTCCAAGGGGCCGGCGGTGCGCGGCCCCCGCGCGCAAGCGGACCGCAAGCTCTATCGCCTTGAAATGCAAAGAGTTTTAGCGGATTATCCCAACCTTACCCTGCTGGAAGGCGGGGCTGAGGACCTCCTCCATGAAAACGGGGTGATTGTCGGCGTATGCGGTTCTGACGGGCGTACGTATCAAGCCCGTTCGGTCGTAATCACGACGGGCACGTTCCTGCGTGGCTTGATCCACCGCGGCGAAGAAAAAATACCGGCGGGCCGCGTCGGTGAAAAACCGGCAACAGGTCTGGCGCTGACCTTGGAAAAACTTGGCTTTCCGCTGGGGCGTTTGAAAACCGGCACGCCAGCCCGCATCGATGGCCGCACCATTGACTGGGCCGGGTTGGAAATGCAGCAGGCCGATGCGGAGCCTGTGCCCTTTTCTTACCTTACGGATAAGATCCGCGTGCCCCAGATTGCTTGCGGCATCACGTACACCACGCAAAAAACGCACGATATTATCCGTGCGAATCTGCATCGCGCTCCGATGTATTCCGGCCAGATCAACGGCACCGGGCCCCGCTATTGCCCGTCGATTGAAGACAAGGTGGTTCGTTTTGCGGACAAGGAACGGCACCAGATTTTTCTGGAACCGGAAGGGCTGGACGACCCCACGGTATATCCAAACGGTATTTCCAACGCTTTGCCCATTGAGGTGCAGGCGCAATTGCTGGCCTCCATTCCCGGGCTTGAAAAGGCCGAGGTGAAGGAATGGGCGTATGCGATCGAGTATGATTACTGCGATCCGCGGGATTTAAAGCAAACACTTGAATCAAAAAGGCTTTCCGGACTGTTTTTGGCGGGCCAGATTAACGGCACGACGGGCTATGAAGAGGCCGCCGCCCAAGGGCTTGTCGCCGGTTTGAACGCCGCAATCCTGGCGGGGGCTGTTTCACGTGAAACGGTTACGCCGTTCGTGTTGGACCGCGGGCAGGCCTATATCGGCGTCCTGATCGACGATCTGACGACCCGCGGCGCGCCAGAGCCGTATAGAATGTTTACCTCGCGGGCAGAGTATCGCCTCACCCTGCGGGCGGACAATGCCGATCAACGCCTGACAGATTTTGCTGTCGCGGGCGGTTTTGCGGGTTCTGAGCGCACCACGGTCTGGGGCCGGAAAAAACAGGACCTAGCTGCTGCCCAGTTGCTGATGACTGAAACCTGCCGGGCGACGCCCAATGAGTTGGACCGCCATGGGATCGTTGTGAACAAGGATGGCCGCCGTCGGTCGGCCTTCGATCTTCTTGGTTTTGCCGGGGTAGGCTGGGACCAATTGATTTCCGTCTGGCCCGACTTGGATTCCATCTCGCCCGCGCTTCGTACCCAAATCGGTATCGACGCGGTTTATGCAGGATACAGCCACAGGCAGGAACTGGATGTCGCTGCCCTGCGACGTGAAGATGCGATGTTGCTGCCCGCCGATCTTGACTATGCGGCCATCGGCAGCCTATCGACCGAGGTGCGCTCCAAGCTGGAGAAGGTGCGACCCGCGACGCTCGGCGCGGCGGCACGCATTCCCGGGGTTACTCCCGCCGCCATTACATCTCTCTTGCGCTACGTGAAGCGCAAACCTTCGAAGGCAGCTTGATGGAATTGGTTTCACGTGAAACGGAGTCCATCCTCAGGCAGTATTGCGCGCTGCTGCTCAAGTGGCAGGAGAAAATCAACCTTATCAGCCCGACAACCACAAAGGATGCCTGGGCGCGGCATTTTAAGGATTCTCTGCAGCTTCTTCCCTATTTGCCCGAAAGCGGACATCTTTATGATTTGGGTGCCGGAGCAGGCTTTCCGGGGCTGGTTTTGGCGATAGTCCGGCCTGAGCTTGAGATTACGCTGGTCGAAGCGGATAGCAAAAAATGCGCTTTTCTTCAGACCGTTTCACGTGAAACAGGGGCAAGGGTTCATATTCTGAATGCCCGGATCGAGGCGGCGGTCCAGTCCGAACCGCCGCCGGACATTCTCACCGCCCGTGCTTTGGCCGGCCTGTCAGAACTCCTGAACTATGCCACCCCATGGATTGCGGCAAACCCGGCGCTAACGGCGCTCTTTCCCAAGGGGGTCTCCTACCGGACCGAATTGGACGCGGCAAAAGCCGCCGGTTGGGTGTTCGATCTGGACGATTGGCCCAGTAAAACCGACCCCGCCGCCCGTATTCTACGGCTTCAAAATATCCGCAAAACGAACTGATAAATCGAATTTCCTTGACCTTGGCGTACGGACTTTCGCATAGTGGGCCACACGGTTGACAAGGGGAAGGGTTCCGCGATGTCCGATGAGAATTCTACAGGCAATCCGCAAGGTGTGCCCGCAGCCCGCCCCAGCTACGCGTCCCGCAACCGAATCCCGCGCATATTGTCCGTTGCCAACCAGAAGGGCGGAGTCGGCAAAACGACCACAGCCGTCAACCTCGCCACCGCGCTGGCCGCCATCGGCAAAAAGGTCTTGCTGGTCGATCTGGATTCACAGGGCAACGCGTCCACCGGGCTGGGCATCAAGCGCGCCGGAATCCGCAAAAGCACCTACGACATCCTGTTCGAAGACGCCTCGGTGGCCGAAACCGTCCAGCCGACCAAGGTGCCGGGGCTGTTCGTGCTGCCGTCTTCCATTCATCTGTCCGGCGCGGAAATCGAGCTGGTCTCCACCGAGCACCGCGAATACCGCCTGCAACGCGCCTTGCGCGTCCCCATGCCGTACGAATATGTGATCATCGACTGCCCGCCGTCGCTCAGCCTTCTCACGCTCAACGCGCTGGTGGCCAGCGATGCGATTGTCGTGCCGCTGCAATGTGAGTTTTTCGCGCTGGAAGGTTTGTCGCATCTCGTCAAAACCATCGAGCGGGTGAAAAAGTCGTTCAATCCGCGCCTGGACATCCACGGCATCGTCCTGACCATGTTCGACCGCCGCAATAATTTGTCCGACCAGGTGGCGGATGACGTGCGCGCCTTCTTCGGCGACAAGGTTTACAAGACGATCATCCCGCGCAATGTGCGCCTGAGCGAGGCGCCGAGTTACGGCCTGCCCGCCATCGTGTACGACATGAAATGCCCCGGTGCGCGTGCGTATATCAGCCTCGCCTCGGAAATTCTGAAGCGTGAGAAAAAGCTTCTGGCGGGCGGCGGCACACAGAGCGATCCCGCCAACGGCGCGCCGCAGGCCGCATAACAAATCAACCGGAAAGAGAAAACGATGATGGCAAACAAAAGAGGATTGGGTCGCGGGCTTGACGCGCTGTTCGAAGACGAAGAAGCCAGTTTTACCGCGAGCGACAAGGACCTTCCCCTTCTCAGCCCCGGAAAAAAAGTACTTGGCGTTGGCCAACTAACACCGAACCCGGATCAGCCGCGCCAGTATTTTGAGCCGAAGGCGATCAACGAGCTGGCCGACAGCATCCGCATTCACGGCATGCTGCAACCCATTCTCGTCCGCCCGATTCCAAATTCACAGGAGATGTATGAAATTGTCGCCGGTGAACGCCGCTGGCGCGCTGCGCAAAAAGCGCAACTGCATGAAGTTCCCGTCGTCATCAAAGAACTGGACGATTCCCAGGTTCTCCAGATCGCACTGATCGAAAACCTGCAGCGGCAAGATCTCAACGCGCTGGAAGAGGCACGCGGCTATCAGCGCCTGATGGATGAGTTCGCCTTTTCGCCCGAGCATGTCGGCGAGGCGGTCAGCCGTTCCCGCTCCCACGTCGCGAACATGATCCGCCTGCTCTCACTGCCTGAAAGCGTTCAAACGATGGTGGCGGAAGGTGCGCTCAGCGCCGGGCATGCCCGCGCATTGATCAGCGCAGAAAACCCGGCCCTGCTTGCGCAGGAAGTTGTTGCCAAGGGACTGTCGGTGCGTGAAACCGAAAAGCTGGCGGCGCAAACGGCCGGCCGTTCGATCCAGAAACGCGGGGCGCCGAAAGGCCCGACGTTTAAGGATCCGAACCTCATGGAGCTGGAAAAAGACCTGACCAATGCGCTGGGCCTGAAAGTTTCCATCGCCATGCAGGGTGATACCGAGGGCCGCCTTATCGTGGATTTCAAAACGCTGGACCAGCTGGACGATGTGATGTTGCGCCTGTCAAAAATCCCGAAAGTTCTGGATTAAGAGGATTGGATTCTGACTTTCGTCAGGATGCGAGGCCGTAAAAGAAATCAATTCTGAACGGCAAGCGAAAGCACGACTTGCGAGCCGAGCGTTTCAACCGGCGTGCCCGTCTGTTTCATCTGTGCCTCGACCTGGCTCAGGCGGTTCAGGATCGCCAGCAGTTTGCTGTCCGATGATTTGCGCACCTGCGATTTAAAAGAATCAGCGTTCTTGAAAAACACCGGCGGCTGAAGTTTTTTCATGGCATCGTCGATGTCCAGGCCGCTTTTCACCTGCGTCTTCGTGAAATGAAGGCGGCGGAAATGGTTTTGCAAAAACCGCATGATCTGGATCACGACAACGCCTTCTGCGAGAAGTTTGTTGTAGGTAAACAAAGCCGTTTCGGTTTTACCGCTGCCGATCGCCTGTATCAGATCATCGATCGATTGCGCGCCCGCTTCGCCACTGACCGCGAGCACATCGTCGATGGTAATGGTCTTGGAAACGGTACCCATATAAAGCATGAGTTTTTCCGCCTCGGTCCGGATGCGCAGGCGATCTCCGGCCGTGTTCATGGCGAACCATGACAGGGCATCCGGTTGAATGTTATAGCCGCCTTCGGAAAACATCTGGCGCGCGATGGTCGCCACGCTGCGTTCATCGTCCACGTAACAGGGAATGGCCGCCGCCGACTCCGATTTTTCAAACAGCAGGCGCAGGGAGGATTTCGGGCCCAGTTCCCCGGCTTCTATCACCACAAGGTTTTCCATGCTGGGGCTGGCCAGATAGTCCTTGAACAGCATGGTCAGTTTGTCGTTGCCGCCTTCGATCCGCAGCAGGCGCGCACCGCCCATCAGGGACATCGCCATCGCCTCATCCCGCAGGCGGGCCGGATCATCGGCCAGCGCCTCCCCGGAAATGGCCGTCACATTAAAAGGATCGTTAAGATCCGAAACGGCAGACAGACCGATAGCGGCCGCCCGTTCCTTGACAAGGCCGTTGTCCGGGCCGTAAACCAGCACGGCCCGCGCCTGGGGCTTCGGCTTTTTAACGAACGGTTCAATCTCTTTCCAGGCGAGTTTCATGGGGAAAGCATAGGCAAGGGCCGGGGCAAGAAACAGAGAAAACGAGACCCTTTTGAAAATAATTGTTGACAGAATTTTTCCATAAAAATATACAAGCCTATGTCGAATATAGTAAAAGTTCCCCTTCGCGATTTTTATGCCGCTGCCGCGGACATCATTATTCCTGTCGATAACGACAAGGTCTTCCTGCCCGATGCGTCCTGGGGCGGCACGTTTGCCACCGGTCTTCAGAAATGCGATCTGGCAGGGTCCGTTGTCGCCGAGATCGGCATCGGTTGCGGCATCAATATGGCAGGACTTATGCTCTCCGATAAAAAGCCGGAATCTTTTACCGGCGCCGATTACGCGCCCTCGGCCGTTGAGGCGAGCCGCTGGCTCGCAGACCGCGAGGGCATCGAGGCGAAAATCCTGCAGTCCGATCTTTTGAAATCTTTTTCCGACAAGGCGTTGGAGCGTGTCGATTACATCATTGCCTGCATTCCGCAGGTTCCGCGCCAGCCGGGTGAAATCACAAATGACCGCGATCATTCAGATTATTACGAAGAGCGCGGCGTGGAGGAAGACGAATACGGCCTGGGATTGATTGCGAGCCTGCTGGATGAAGCGGCTTGCCGCGCGCCGCAGGCGACGTTGCTCCTGAATATCGCCAACCGTCCGGGCGGTGAACGGATTCAAACGATGTTCGCCCGTCACGGCTATGAAACAGATATCGTGCACAAGGCGGTGGTGCAGCAGGACCCGACCACGAGTCTTCAATCGCTTGCCAAGATTGAGTGCCGCACCGGTCTTGATTTCCATTTTTATGCAGACCCGTCCGCGCAGCGTCATATCGGGGCCGTTGCCGCCGAAACCAGCCGCCGCGCCGGACAACCCGTTTATCACAATCTTCATGTTCTCGCCGCAAAGTTGGGCTAACATGCGGGAATGGATCGCTTTCTAAAATATATTCAGGC
>JBDHTU010000077.1:0-7375 GCA_039808805.1 Micavibrio sp. | reverse complement strand
AAGTTCGACCTCCCATCCCGGAAAGGTCGTTCCCGTAATCCGCGTGTCGGGGCGCAGGGAACTGCGGTCCGGGTCCGCGTTGGTCACGCGCGCGCCAAGGCCGATCACCGGGTTGTCGTTCAGCGGGACGATGACGGGGTTGACGTCTCCGAGTTCGAACCGCCGCGCCTTGAGCGGGCCGAGCAAATCTTTTTCCAGCGATTCCTGTTTGTAATTGACCCGCGCGTTGGTCAGGAGGTCTTCCTTGTCATAGGTGCTCTGGCTCGTCAGCGTCCCGCCCGCAAAGTCGCCGGACGTGCGCACCGAAGCGCGGCTGCGAAGTTCCGCCTCGCCGCCTTCGCCGGGACGGCTGTAACTGGACGTCGTCGAAACATCGACAAACGGGATGCCGAGCGCGGCGGCCTTTTCTTCCATGCGCGGCAATTCCGCCGGGCCGATTTTGTAATCTTTAAATCTCCGCCCGCCGCGCGCCAGCTTTTCCTCGATGGGGAGCGGGATTGGCGAGGTGACGAGCATATCGAGGCGCGAGATATTGAGGCTCAGCGTCAGGCCGAACCATTGCGCCAATTCCTTATAAGGAACCAGAACATCGTTGTCCTGTACCTGCACGGCCCTAGAAAACGTGAACGCGCCCTGATCCGTAGTCACCGTGCGCTGTGAGGAATCGAGGTCGAATTTTTTGGACTGGCGGATATACCACCCTTGCGCATGGCCTTTTTCCGCATCGTAAACGATCGGGAAATCAAGGCCGGAGATAAAATCCTGCAGCGAAAGAAGAACGCCGCCGTTGCTGACAACACCCAGCAGCGGAGATTCCAGCAACAGTTTTTTCGTGATGCGGATGTTGAAGAGAAGCTCTTCCCCGTCTTCCATGTAACTGACGTCATCTGTGTTGACGCCCGCCGCTTCTTCCTTGAGTTCGATTTCCTTGTATTTACCGGACAGGCGGGCGACGAATTGCCGCGCCAGCGAAAGACGGTCCATATCCGAAAGCGTTTTTGCCGGTTCTGCCGCCGGCACGCGTTCCGCCCGCGCCGCGGACAATGTCAGCGGCAGCAAAGCCATGAGTAAAAACAGAACACGAAATGACATAAGATTTTCCGCGGTGATCCCCGCAAAAGAAGTAGCAAGATCCATGCCATCTAAATCTATTTTTTATAATCATAGAACAGATGATTCGTTTTAGTATTCATAAGATTGAAACGCACAAAGGATCTTATGTTTTTCAAAAGTAGAGAGCGTCTTTATTTGCGAAATAAGATGATTATGAGAAAGAATAGTTAAATTTTTTAAGAGTTTAAGAATGCTTTAACGACTTTCCTGTGATAGTGTTAACAGGTCAGAGTTTTGGTCTCATGTCGGTAAGCAGAATGCCGCGCCCTTATGAAAACCTTCTTTGATTGTCGTCATTCAAACCTAGGTATCAAGGAGATCCTCATGAACTTCCGGACTATGAAAATCGTGGCCGCGCTCGCGGTTGCACTTTTTGGCGTCTCTGCATTGTCGTCCAACGCACAGGCCCTGGACGCTATTACAGCCAACATCGAGTTTGATTCCGCCATCAACACATCCAACGCGACCGACCTAGAATTCGGGACGTATCTGGCGATTATCCGCAGCAGTGAAACCGTCACGCTAACCATGAACAACCTCGGCGCTGTCGCCATCGGCGGCGTGACGGACTCAACGGTTCAATATCTTGCCGGCGCACAATCTGCGGGCGGCATACAGGTCGACCTGCCAGCGGGTACGTCTAACGTCGTGCTACAAATGGACAGAACGGCCGCAACGCCATTCGCCAACGCGCCGAATGTCGTTCTTTCCGCTGTCACCTATTCCACGGCGATCGAAGGCAACAACCAGGCGTTCCTGCCGCTGCCTGCCACCGAACCTGTCACAGTTGTTGCGGGCGGCACGCCTCAGCAAGTAACGTTCGGCGCGACGATTTCCATCACCGGCACGCCGAATGACGGACCGGACAGTTCTTCGTTCGACGTATCCTTTAACTACTAAGAATCGGACTATGAAAAGGGCGCCTCCGGCGCCCTTTTTACTTGATGGTTAGGAATTTTTCCGCCAGCACCGCTTTCTTGTCCTCGGTCGACTTGTAATCTAAATATACGATCTTTATTGCGCCATTATTCAGGGCTGGCACGCTCAGCGGCACCTTGAAAACGCGCATTTCGATTTCGGGAAATATATTTGCATTCTTTTGCTCGCCGATCATAGTATTACCCTGATAGATGCGGAAATGGCCAAGGATGGCGAATTTGCTTTCCTTGGGCTTACGTGATGCGGGAATGACAAGCTCGATCTGCTTGGTGTTTGGATTGATCTGTGTTTTGACATCGCCGATCACTGCTTGAACGTCGGGCGTGCCCACCCGGTAGATGACGGGAATGGAAAAACCGACATTGATTTTTACACCGACCGAGGTTCGCCCCTCTGCCTGTGGATTTTGCGGGGCGCGGAGGTCCACTTGGTCCGCAGTTTCTTTCAATTGAAGATGAGCGCGGTAATCACCCGGCGCAGGCGGCTCTCCTTTCAAACGCAAACCCAGCCGTATCTTCTGCAAGTCTGATGGAGCGAGGCGAACGCGCTTGGGCGTGAAAACAAGATTTTGCGTCAGGTCGAAATCCGTCACGGACTTATCGGATGTCAGATAATTCCCTTCCAGTTCAGCCTGCCGGAAAAAGCGCCAGTCAATCGCGTAGGATTGCGGCTTGTCGCTGTTGTTGATCAGGTTGACATCGGCGTAACGCTCGCGCCCCTCAATCACCAGCAGGGTCGGCGTGATCGTCAGGCTGGCCAGCGCGGACGACGTCAGCCCGGCGATCACCGCCAGCGAAAGTCCCGCCACAAGGCCGCCGCGTAGATATTTTTTCATGTCTGCAGATCTCCTTTTTCGTGCTTGTTTTTATAGATTGATATCGACTTCCAGCGTGCCGCTATACTGCCCGTCTTCATATCCCTGCCCGTTGCCGGACGTCCGCGCGCGCAGGCCGACGGTCAACTGGGTTTCCCCGGCCCCGTCCGTCGTGGGGATAAGGTACTGGAAATTATCGAGCGTGACGGACTGCCCGCCATAACTCATCGGCGCGATTAAGGTAAAAGAAACACTGCTGATCGGCGTGAAGGGCGGCAGGTCCGTGACCTGATAAATTCCCTGCTGCGGCGGTTCGATCATGATCAGCTGGGTCGAATTGCTATAAGACCCATCCGTGTTGACGGTGATATGAAACTGGCTGGTGTTGCGCGTGACCACCCAGCGCCCGAGATTGAGCGGCTGGAGTTCGTTGATGTCCGCCAGCGCAGGCAAGGGTTTGCATAAAAGCAGCACCCCTGTCAGCGCGCACACGCAAAATGTCCGGATAACCCCAATCACAAAAATTCCTTGTTGCGGAAATGTCCCGCATCATACCGATGCAAAAACCGCGCCGCAAGGCGGGGGGACCTTTCGCACACAGATCTAAGCGCTTGAAAAAAATGACAAGCGATTTGTAAACGTATGTTGCCAAGTGATTCCGTCAAACGTATCCTTGTAAGCGGGGCGCTTCGCTCTTGAGCAAATTCTAAAGCAGGAACTATTCCATAATGTCCAGATTCTGGACACCCTTGCCGCATTTCCGCGGCAAAAACGCATTTCTGGAACGAACATCGCTGATCAGTCTCGGGCTGCTCTGCGCCTTGCTGCTGCCTGCCTGCGGCGAATCAACCCCGCGCGGTTATGGCGGTTCGGCCGCTTCCTCCGACACACTCACCCCCATCGCCGCCCCGCCCGGCGCGGACCAGAGCCCGCCTTTGCCCGGCACCACGGGCATTCCGAAAACCGCGGACGGCCTGCCCGTGCTCGGCGCGAAGGGGGCGAACACGGCCCTGTTTTCCACGCGTCTGGACAGCGAGGTGCAAAGGCTCGACCGGCTTGAAAACGCGGTGCAGGAACTGCGCAATGATTTCGACGCGATGGCGCCCGCAATCGTGCGGCTTGTGGCCATTGAAAAAGATATTCAAAACCTGGTCTCGCAACTGGAAGTCCTCACGGGCGGCGCGCCGGCCGCCCCGGTCGCGCCCATCGATTCCGCCTTGCTGCTGGAAGAGAGCGAGCCGTTCCAGCCCGCCGCCGTGCCTTTGCCGCCGACGCCCGCCGATGCGGTCATGGAACGAACAGCTGCCGAAGACATCACCCCCGCTCAAGAATTGCCGCCATCCGCGCCCCCTGCTCAAGAGGCTATGGATGTCGCGGGTTCGGACCCTCCTGCGCCCGAACCCGCCCCGCCGCCGCCGCTGGCGACACCGCCTCCACAGGCGGCGCCGGTCGGCGTTCACGCATCACCGCCGCCCGCAGCGCCCGCTTCGGTGACGGATGTGCGTGTGGGCCTGCACCCCGGCAAGGTGCGGATCGTTCTGGATGTCCGCGGCAAGACATCCTTTACCGCCGAACTCGACAACCAGGAAAAAATCCTGGTGGCCGAATTGCCGGAGGCCGCGTGGACTGCGCCTGCCCAAAAATCGTTTACGGGCAATGCGGTTCTGGCGTCCTACACGACCGAACCGCTGCCAAGCGGCGGCACGCGCCTGATCCTGCAACTCAAAGCCCGGACATCGCTTCTTTACAAAGGCGGGATGACCGACGCGGCCGGCGGCGGCGGCAAGATCATCGTCGATCTTTCCGCACCGTAACAAAGCTTTACTGCCATGAATGGCGCCCATGCGCGCGCCGCATGCCGTTTGTCGCGCCGCATATAGAATACACGTCCGATCTATGTTTGAATCCAGTTGCCTGCCGCCGCTTTCGGGCCTAGGGTAGGGCAAATTTTTCGGCCATGCCGATGCATAACAAAGTTACAACAGTGGACGTCATGAAAAACTCCCCGACCGACCATATCCTCAAACTTCTCCCTGCAAAATCGCCCGCCCTGATGAAAGATTTCGCAAAAATCTTTCTGGCGAAAATTTCCGCGGACGACCTCTCGCAGATGGACCCGCAGGCGATGGCGGCCACGCTGCAAACGCACTGGGACTTGTTTCAGGCGAAAAAGCCGGGCAAGCCGTCGATCAGTATCCATACGCCCAGCATCGAAGAAGACGGATGGACAACGGGCCGCACCGTGATCGACATCGTTCAGGACGACATGGCGTTTTTGATCGATTCCATCGTGGCCGAAATCGTCCGCCACGGGCAGATGATCCATATCCTCGTCCACCCGACCGTCAACGCCGAGGAGAAAAATAAAAAAGCCGTCCGGTTCGAACCCGACTATGGCGAAGGGCTCCGCCGCTATTCCCTCTCCCATATCGAACTGCGCGGCACGATCAGCGGCGCGCAGGCCGAAGAACTGCGCATGGGTTTGCTGCAGGTCATGGAAGACGTGCGCAACGCTACGAAAGACTGGCTGCCGATGAAAGACATGCTGCGCCAGGCGCAGCGGCAGTTGAGCAACGCGCCCAGCAAGTACAGCGATTACCTGATCGAGGAATACCAGGCGTTCCTGGAATATCTGTATGACAATAATTTCACGCTGCTCGGTTACCGCGAATACAAATTCACGCAAAAGAACGGCAAGCTGACCAGCGAAACGGTCAAGAGCAAGAGCCTCGGACTGCTGCGGGACGAAGTCATGCCGGTCTACCTGAACAATGCGCGCAAATGCCTGTCGCAGCCGCAGCAAAAACTCCGCCACGGGCAGGCGCCGCTGGCGATTGCCAAAATCAACCGCCGTTCCACCGTACACCGCCGCGTGCCGATGGACGCCGTCGCCATCAAAACCTTTGCGAAAGACGGGTCCGTCACCGGCGAAATGCTGTTCATCGGGCTGTTCACGTCCGTGACCTATTCCCGCAGCGTCGGGGACATCCCGTTCCTGCGCGTAAAAATCCAGAACGTGATCAACCGCACGCAATTCATCCCCGGCAGCCATGACCGCCGCGCGCTGCGCCACATCCTGGAAAAATACCCGCGCGACGAAGTTCTCCAGATCGACGAAGAGCTTTTGTATAACCACGCGACCAGCATCCTGCGCCTGCAGGAACGTCCGCGTATCGCGCTGTATACCCGCACCGATCCGTTCGGACGATATATTTCCTGCCTCGTCTACGTGCCGCGCGACCGGTATGAAACGCGCCTGCGCCTGAAGATGCAAAATATCCTTGAAACCGCACTCGGCGGGCAATGCACCAGCTATCAGGTGACTCAGGACGACTCGCCGCTGGCGCGCGTCATTTATCTGGTCGATACGAACCATCTGGAACAGCCGCCGCAATACGATTCCGAAGCGATCGAAAAAAAGCTGGAAGAAGCCGGAAAGCTTTGGGCCGAACAGTTGCGCGGCGCGATGGAAGGCAGCATCGAGGACAAGGGCTACATCAACCGGATGGTGTACAAATACGGCGCCGCGTTCCAGTCCAACTATCATGAAGAGTACGAACCGAAGCAGGCGATCCACGACATTCGCAAAATCGAGGATGTGCTTAAAACCGGCAAGATCGCGCTTGACCTCTACCGCCCGCACGATGTGGAGCAAAGCCGCGTCCGCCTGAAAGTCTACAGCCCCGACAAACCGATCACGCTGTCGGACGTCCTGCCGATGCTGGAAAATATGGGCTTCCGCGTCATCGCCGAACTGCCTTTCGAAGTGGAACCGGCCCGCACCGGAAAAGTCATATGGATACACGACTTCCTGATGGAGCGCGCTTCCAACGGCGCAATGCCGGAAATCCAGGGAATCAAAGGCGTCTTTGAAGAGGCGTTCGACAAGATCTGGGCGCGGGAGATGGAGAATGACGGGCTGAACAAGCTGGTCATCCGCGGGGCGATGAGCTGGCGCGAGATTACGATCCTGCGCACCTATCTGCGCTACCTCCGGCAGATCGGGCTTCATTACAGCCGCGAATTCATCGAATCCACGCTGGCCGGAAACCCGAAGATCGCGGCCAGCATCGTGAAATTGTTCCAGAGCCTGTTCGATCCCGCGCTGAAAGGCGAGAACGAAACCTATGCCGCCGGCTACGCGGTCGAGATCGATCACGCCATGGAAAGCGTGGACTCGCTGGACCAGGACAAGGTGCTGCGTTCCATCACCGCGGTGGTCAACGCCACGCTGCGCACGAACTTTTTCCAGACAGACAAGGATGGAAAGCCGAAATCCTACGTCTCCATCAAGCTGGATTCGCGCAAAATCCTCGACCTGCCGGAACCGCGCCCGTTCCGCGAAATTTTCGTTTATTCGACGCGCACCGAAGGCGTCCATCTGCGCATGGACAAAATCTCCCGCGGCGGCATCCGCTGGTCCGACCGCCTCGAAGATTTCCGCACCGAAGTTCTGGGCCTGATGAAGGCGCAGCAGGTAAAAAATTCCGTTATCGTGCCGATGGGCGC
>JBDHTU010000076.1:0-7463 GCA_039808805.1 Micavibrio sp. | reverse complement strand
TCCTGGTCCTGGGCGACGATTCGTCCGCCGCCTTCGGCCACCAGTTTAGAGCCGGGAAGCCCGTCATGTCCCATGCCGGTGAGAATCACGGTCAGGAATTTCGGGCCCCAGATGTTGATGGCGCTGCGGAGCATGGGGTCGACGGAAGGTTTGCAGAAATTCTCCGCCGGGCCGTTGTCGAGGACGATTTCGATGCGCCCGTTCGCACGGGTGAAGGTCATATGCATGCCGCCGGGCGCGACATATAGCATGTTGTTTTCGACCGGCATGCCGTTCTCGCCCTCGAACGCCTGCACGCCCGTATGCTGGGTGATGTGCTGGGCGAGGATTTTCGTGAAGGTCGCGGGCATATGCTGGGTCAGGATCATCGGCACGCCGATGTCCTTGAAGCTGGCGACGACCTTGAACAACGCCTGCGGCCCGCCGGTGGAAGAGCCGATGGCAAGCAGGTTGGGGCGGAAGAATTCGCCGGGCAGGTGGCGGCGCAGTTCATACGGTGTTTTCTGTTTGAGCGTGACGCCATGGCCGCCTGCATAGGTGCCGGTGGCGATCGGCGCGGCAAGGCTTTGCGCAGGGCGGGCCAGACTTGCAGCATCCTTGCGCCGTCCCAGCGCTTTGATTTTGTTTAAGACCTCAGTCTTGAAATCGACAGCGCCGTGGATTTCTGTGGAGTTTGTCGGTTTGGCGATGCAGTCCGTCGCGCCGAGCTGCAGCGCTTTCATCGTGACTTCGGCATTGCGCACGGTAAGGGTGGAGCACATCACAACGCGCACGCCGGGGGAGGCGGCGAGGATTTTCGGCAGGGCCGTGATTCCATCCATCACCGGCATTTCGATGTCGAGCAGGACGATATCCGGGTGGTGCCGCGCGGCGGAGGACACGCCCTGTTCGCCGTTGGCGACGGACGCGACGATCTTGATTTCGGGGTCGCTCTCCAATATACGGCCGATGAACCCGCGCACCACGGCGGAATCATCCACCAGCATCACATGGATCTGGTTGGACGAAACGGCGGCGGAGCCGGTGGACGGCGGTGTCAGAGGCGACATAGTGAAACCCTTTTCAAACCCGTTCTAGGCGTTGCCGATCAGGCCGATCTGCGAGAATTTGGATTCGATAATTTCAGAGTCAAAAGGTTTCATAATATATTCGTTGGCGCCCGCGTTCATTGCGCGCTGAATATGCGCCATGTCGTTTTCGGTGGTGCAGAACACAACCTTCGGACCTTGCCCGCCGTTCATGGCGCGCAGCTTTTCTAAAAATTCGATCCCGCTCATCACCGGCATGTTCCAGTCCAGAAGGATGGCATCCGGCATCTGTTTTGAACAGTAATCATAGGCTTTCTGGCCGTCTTCGGCTTCTTCACACGCAAAGCCGAGATCTTCGACAATGCGCCTTGCTACTTTGCGAACGACGCGGCTGTCGTCAACGACGAGACATGATGGCATAATGTTATACTCCCCAAGTTTACGCGTTTATTTCGGTTCAAGTCCGTCGAGCAGGCCAGGGACGTCGAGCACGACGAGCAGGCTGTCCTTCAGGCGATAAATACCGCTGCACACGCTGCGCCATTGCGCATCCAGTGTGGGCGGGCTTTTTTCAAAATCACGGGCGGGGAGGCTGAGCACATCCCCGACCTTGTCGATCATCAGGGAATACAACTCCCCGCTATATTCCACGACAACGCTCATTGCCGGCTTGCCGGTTTGTTCCAGCGGCGGCATGCCGAGGCAGGCGCGCACATCAATGGCCGTGACAATGCGTCCCCGAAGGTTCAGCGAACCGGCGATGGCGCGGGGCGCCAATGGCACACGGGTAACTTTTTGCGGGCCGAGCACATCCTGCACCTGCAAAATAGGAATGCCGAAAATCTGGTCCCCGATCATGATAGTCAGGAATTCGCGCGTGATGGCGGCGGTATCGTTTTTCTCTGCGAGGGCGATCGAACTCATTGTGCCTCTCCATTCGCGACCAGCGCGTCGGTGAGGGTGTTGAGCAGCGTTTCGCGGTCAAACTTCGCGATATAGCGGGAGAAGCCGACATCCATGCCGTGCCGGATATCCTGCTGCGTCGCATGGGACGTAAGGGCAACCATCGGGATATCTTTCCAGCGGCTGTTTTGCTCGCGCACTTTTTCCGCAAACTGGAAGCCGTTCATTTTCGGCATTTCGATGTCCGAGACGATGATATCGAAGCTTGCGCCGCTTTCGCGCATTTCCAGCGCATCGAGCGGGCTTTCCAGCGTCGTGACGTTGTATCCCGCGACCTTCAGCAGCGGCGTGAGCATATTGCGGAAGAAGGGGGAGTCATCCACCAGCAGGACTTTTCGCCCTTGCGTCGATGTGTCACCGAACGCTTCGTCGCCGTGACGTTTAAACCAGTCTTTGTTCGAAGAGCTGACGAAGTGCCCGATGTCGACGACGTCGGTTGCCTTGCCGCCGATGATGGCGCTGCCGACGATGCCCGACGCGTTTGCAGAAACCTGAACGTCGATCACTTCCTCGGTGATATCGACGATTTCATCGACGACGAGGCCCATCGTGCTGGTTTCGTCCGCGAAGACAAGAACGGGCTTCAGCGTGCCGGAGGAAAGATCGACTGTGGAATCGAACGGGATCAGCGGCATCAACTGGCCGCGATACTGGATCATCGCTTTGCCGCTGGAATTTTCGATTTGTGCGGTATCGATTTCTTCCAGTCGTGCGACGAGGCCGAGCGGCACGGCCTTTGGCGTGCCATCGCCCGTGCGGAAGATGAGGAGGGAGGTTTTTTCCTTGGCGGACGCATTTTTGGCCGCGGCTTTGGACGCAGCGCCGGTATCGGCCACATCGGTTTCACCGATCGCTTTGGCAATACCGTTCGGGTCCAAGATCATGATGACCGAGCCGTCGCCGAGGATGGTGTTGCCGGAAAAGATTTCAAGATTTTTCAGGATGCGGGAGACCGGTTTCACCACGATTTCTTCGGTGTCGAACACGCGTTCAACGATAATGCCGAACTGGTACGCGCCGATCTGGGCGACGATGATGTATTTGCTTTCACTCGGCGCGGCGCCTTCATCTTCCTTGAGGCCGAGCAGGTCCCGCAGGGAGACCAGCGGCAGCAATTGTTCGCGCAGGCGGAAGAACGGCGTGCCCTTGATGTTTTCGATCTTGACGGAGGATTTGGCGGAGGCCAGAACCAGTTCGCGCACGGCGAGTTGCGGGATCGCGAATTTTTCGCCGCCGGCCTCGACGATCAGCGCGGAGACGATGGCGAGGGTCAGCGGTATCTTGATGTAGAAGGTGGAGCCTTTGCCTTCGACCGATTTGAGGACGATGGAGCCGCCGATCTTTTCGATGTTGGTGCGGACGACATCCATGCCGACGCCGCGCCCGGAAACGGAGGTGACTTTTTCCGCCGTGGAGAACCCGGCGCGGAAGATGAATTGCTGGATCTGCTGATCCGACATCTGCGCCAGTTCTTCTTCGGTGGTGAGGCCGTTGTTGATGGCCTTTTCCTTGATTTTTGCGAGCGGGAGGCCTTTGCCGTCATCGGCGATTTCGATGATGATATGGCCGCCTTCGTGATAGGCGCGCAGGACGATCTTGCCGGTTTCAGGCTTGCCCTTGGCCAAACGGTCGGCCGGCATTTCCACGCCGTGGTCTGCGGAGTTGTGGACCATGTGCGTCAGCGGGTCCTTGATCATATCCAAAATCTGGCGGTCCAGTTCGGTTTCCGCGCCGATCATCTCCAGGTCGATCTTCTTGTTCAATTCCATCGAAAGGTCGCGGATGATGCGCGGCAGTTTCGACCAGGCGTTGCCGATCGGCTGCATGCGCGTCTTCATCACGCCTTCCTGAAGATCGGAGACGACATGGGACAGGCGTTGCAGCGGGGCCGTAAATTCAGTGTCTTTTTGCGTGCGCAGGATTTGCAGCAGCTGGTTTCTGGTCAGCACGAGTTCGGAGACCAGCGTCATCAGGTTTTCCAGCACATCCACGTTGACGCGCAGCGATTGATCCGCGAGGGAAGCGCCGCCCTTTGCGCCATGGTCGTCGCCTCCGGCCTTTGCCGCGGCAGGCGCCGCTTCGGCTTTCGCAGCCGGGGGCGCCGATGACGGGGCGGGCGCTGTATCCATCTGCCCTGCCATTTTTTCGGGGTCGTCATTTTCCGGCACGGTGACGATGGTGTGCCATTGATCCGGCGAGAGGACGGGCGTGGAATCGAACAATGCCTGAAGCGGGTCCACCGCATTTTTCACGGAATCGGGGATGACATCGGCGCCGCTGGTGCCGTTGTCGGGGTTGCCGTCACGGCCTTCGAACACCGCGTCGAGTTTTGCGATCAGCGCAGAGTCGTCGCCCTGCGGTTCGCTGCCTGTCTCTTCCAGCCCGGCGACGATCAGCTTGATGCGGTCGAAGGATTCGAAAATCAGCGTGACATAAGCGGGGGTGACTTGCAGATCGCCGTCGCGAAAGCGGCCCATCACGTTTTCGGCGCGGTGAGCCACGGTTTCAAGGCGGGGCAGGCCGAGGAAGCCGCACGTGCCCTTGATGGTGTGCATCAGGCGGAAGATGGAGGATATCAACTCCTTGTCGTTCGGATTTTGTTCGAGGCGGACCATGTCAAGGTCCAGCGCGCCCAGGCTTTCGTTCGTTTCCGTCAGAAATTCGGCAATAAGATCGTCCATGTGATGTCCCGTTTGCGCGCGCGAACGCTGCGCGAAATTCACCAAAATCCAGAAAACGCCTAGTACATTAGAAGATGACAGAACGAAGTTAATGAGACGTTATCCGCCCATTCTATCGTACGGATTCAGAAAGAAAAGGGCGATCTCCGCCCGTATGCGGGAAATTACGCCGGCACCTTTTCGGCGGGGCAGTCGATAGCGAAGGTGACCCGGTCCTCGCGTTTGTCCTGAATCGAGATTTTATAGCCATAATGCTCGGCAATCACGGACAGGGCGTAGGGGTGGACAAGGCGGGGGTCCAAATCCTCCGCCGCGATCTCCTGCCGCAATGCTGCTTCGACATTGTCGCGCAGGAGGACGTCTTTCCCTTCGGCGATGACCAGCGTCTGCGCGCCTTCGCCGGGGCGGACCATCACGAACCCGCCTTTGACGAGGCATTCGGCGGCCAGCATCAGCCCGGCCATCAGCATCTTGCAGTACGCGAAGGGCAGGGGCTTGGGCCCCAGATTGCCGTGTGGGTCCCAGGCTTGGGTAATCTTGCCATCGGCGGAAATCAGCTGCGAGAACGCCTTTTGCACGTCTTCGGGCTTGATGTTGGCGTCGCGCCCGCCCGCGCCATAGGCGATGCGGAAGGCCATCAGTTTGGCCGAAGCCTGACTGGCGCTGTGCTGGATCAGGCCGAGCGCTTCCTTGCGCTGTTCGGCGTCATCGCCCATCTCCTCCATGAACTCCACGCCGTTGTTGATCGCCCCCACGGGGGAGACAAGGTCGTGGCAGATGCGGGACGCCAGCATCTCAATCACAGAGGCGGATTTTTTCCTGGGTTCTTCCGGGGCGGGGGCTTCGTTTTGCGGCTGCTGGGCGGTTGTGGTCATGGTCTATCCCCTTTAAATGATTCGGTGCAATTGTAAGGAATAAACGCGGCTTGTCACCCCCCGCTTTATGCGGGGGTCCGGATGCCCGCACGGGGGGCGGGCATGACGGGAATTATTATCTGTAATTGTCCAGAATTTTTCGCACATCGTCCGCGATGGACGGGTCGGACAGGCCGTAAGCGACATTCGCCTCGATAAAGCCGAGGCGCGAGCCGCAGTCGTAATGCCCGCCTTCGAAGCGCACGCCGTGGAACGGCTGTTTTCCGATCAGCTTGGCCATCGAATCCGTCAATTGAATTTCGCCGCCCGCGCCGGTTTCAAAAGCATCCAGATAATCAAATACTTCCGGCTGGAGGATGTAACGGCCGACAACGCACAGGCGGCTCGGCGCAGATTCCGGTTTCGGTTTTTCAACCAATCCCTTGATGGAAACGGTTTTTCCATCGTCGGTGCCGACGGATAGAATGCCGTATTTGGCGGTGTCTTCCAGCGGCACTTCCTTGGTGGCGACGAGGTTGCCGCCGTGCCGGTTGTAAACATCCATCATCTGCGCGATGCAGCCGCGCGGGTGGTTGACGACATCATCCGGAAGGATCACGGCGAACGGCTCCCGCCCAACGAATTCTTTTGCGCACCAGACGGCGTGGCCGAGGCCTAGCGGCTTTTCCTGATATGTTACATGAAGTTTGCCGTCAGCGATGTTCGACGCCTGAAGCTTTTTCAGAAGATCCGGTTTCCCCTTTTTCTCCAGCGAGGATTCGAGTTCGTCGTTTTTCCGGAAGTGCATTCTAAGCGCCTCTTTCGAAGGGCTTGAAACAAAGATGAATTCTTCGATTCCGGCGTTGCGCGCCTCTTCCACGGCGTGCTGGATCAGCGGCTGTTCCCCTACGGTCAGCATTTCCTTCGGGATGGCCTTGGTGGCGGGAAGGAAACGGGTGCCGAGACCGGCGACGGGGAACACGGCTTTGCGAACGGGTTTGAAGGCGCTGTTTGTCATGGGCGAGCTTATGGCACTGCGGTGCGGCAAAATCAAGACAAATTTTTACATAATGATCCACTATTTCAACAGTAAATCACGGGCCGCGTTAATCTTTTTGGCCAGCCAGTCGGAGCCTTTCTGGTCTGGATGCACCTTTTTCATCAGGCGCAGATGGGCGGCGCGGATGTCGTCGGGACTGGCGCCTTGCGACAGGCCCAAAACCTCATACGCTTCTTTTTCCGTCAAAGGCAGGTTACCGGGCGCGGAGGAAGGTGCCGGGCGATTTTTCAAATAGGACACGGCAATCGGCCATAGCGCAGCGAGGATGGCGATGGCGGCGGGGAGTTTGCCGGTGAGGGCAAAGACAAACGCGGCCAGCCCGACGCCGAACGCGGCGACGGCAAGGAACAGCGCCTTCACCTGCCGCGGCGAGGATTTGAGGATATAGCGGTACAGGCCGGTGACGGCCAGTACGATGCCGATGACAAGAAGGAGATACGCCATGATGGCGTTATAGCATGGCGGGCGGGGACCGCCAATGCGGGGCTTATTTATGAAGGCTGGTGTTTCGAAAGGTGGCGGACGACTTCTACGCCGGAAGCATAACCGATCCAACCCAGCGTATTGACCCGGTCCTGCGCCGTGGTCATGGTTTTCATGACACGGGAAAGTTCAGCCTTGAACTCTGTGCCGTGCGACTGTGCGGCTTCTTGCGCTTCTAGAGCATCTTTTGCGCCGTTCAGGCCGCCCATGATTTGCAAAGACGTGAAAGCAAAAACCAGATAACCTTTAAAACTCATCATCGTGACATACTCCTTTATATCCGGGGCTTGATCGTTTCAATAAAACGCAGCGCGGCCTTCGTGTGAAGGGTTGTTTTCACTTTATCCGCCAAAGTCCATAGTATATTGGCTTTTGCCTTTTCAACGAAAGCGGT
>JBDHTU010000075.1:0-7543 GCA_039808805.1 Micavibrio sp. | reverse complement strand
GCGTCCTTCCAGGAAACCACGCGCGTCCTCACCGAAGCCGCAACGCAAGGCAAGGTGGACGAGCTGAACGGCCTGAAGGAGAACGTGATTGTCGGACGTCTTATCCCGGCGGGTACGGGCTCCTACGTCAACAAGATCCGCCGCCTGGCCGCGGACCGCGACGCTATCGCCCTCTCTGCGCAGCAGCAGGCCGGTGCGATCGAGGCCGATGAGGCCGGCGAGCCGCAAAAAGCCGCAGCAAACGGTTAGGCGATCTTGCAAACATTATGAAAGCGGCCCCGAAAGGGGCCGTTTTTTCGCGTGTATATATTGTTTAATCGTTCATTCGGATTTTCGATTGGCGCAGAATGTATTCCTGATTGCCGCGAATGATATCATCCCTGCGGCGGTCCATTTCATTCTGCGTGTTATGCCAGCGGCGCTGCGTTTCTACATCAAAAGCGCGATCGTTGGTCCGCATGCGTTCCATATCGCGGTCGGTCAAAGCACGATTCATACGAACATTTCTGTCGTCACGATAGGCATCGAAATCCCGATCGAACTTAGCCGACGGGCCGGAATATTCCGGGGTTTGATAATGGGAATCGGCATAGGCCGGAGCAATGCAGCCTATGAATAAAGCCGCCATGAAAATCAGGTGTTTCATCTTAATCCTTTTCAAAATTTATATAAGTCTGCCAAAGATTTCAGGCCGCTTAGCGTTCCATTTAGCTTTGTTCTTCCCCTTTATATCATAGTTTGATAGATTGGAACAAAAGGAGAACAATCTCATGGAGGTGACGGACAAGCTAGCGGTTCTGGCGGACGCCGCCAAATACGATGCGTCCTGCGCGAGCAGCGGTTCCAACAAGACGCGCGACGGCAAAGGACTGGGCAGCACGGAAGGCCGCGGCATCTGCCACTCCTATACGCCGGACGGGCGCTGTGTCTCGCTTCTGAAAATTCTGCTGACCAATTTCTGCATTTTCGATTGCAAATACTGCATCAACCGCGTGTCGAGCGATGTGCCGCGCGCCCGGTTTACGACGAAAGAAGTCGTCACTCTCACGCTCGATTTTTACAAGCGCAATTATATCGAAGGGCTTTTTCTGAGTTCCGGCATCATCAAGGATTCCGATTACACGATGGCGCAGATGATCGCCGTTGCTAAATCGCTGCGGCAGGATCACGGCTTTCGCGGCTATATCCATTTGAAAACCATTCCCGGCGCGGCGGACGAATTGGTACAGGAGGCGGGATTGTATGCCGACCGCCTGTCGGTGAATATCGAGCTTCCGACCGAACCGGATTTGAAAAAACTTGCGCCGGAAAAAAGCCGTCCGCAATTGGAGCGAAATATGGCTGGGATCAAAATCAAGGCTGCCGAAATCGCGCGCGATAGAAAAAACGGCATGAAAACGCCAGTCTATGCACCCGCAGGGCAATCGACGCAAATGATTGTTGGCGCGACCCCGACACCGGACAAAGACATCCTGCAAACTTCCAACACGCTCTATAACCAGTACCGTCTGCGCCGTGTTTACTATTCGGCATTCTCTCCCATACCGCATGCGGATGCGCGGCTGCCGGGGAAAAGCCCGCCATTGATCCGTGAACACCGGTTGTATCAGGCGGACTGGATGCTGCGTTTTTATAAGTTCAAGATTGATGAAATCGTCTCGGATGCCTTTCCGGACCTGCCTCTCGATATTGATCCGAAAACCGCGTGGGCCTTGCGCAACCGCGCGTATTTTCCCGTCGATGTGAATACCGCCAGCCGCGAGCAACTGCTGCGTATTCCCGGCATGGGCGCGCGGTCCGTAGAAGAAGTGATCAAAATACGCCGTCATATGCGGCTGCGTTTTATCGACCTTTTGCGTCTCAAGGTCGCAATGAACCGCGCAAAACCTTTTATTATTACGAATGATTACCGCCCGGCTACACGTTTGCTCGACAGTGAAAATTTGAGACAGCTTTTCACGCCGCCGCCGGACCAACTGGTGCTGCCGCTATGAATTTTTCGCCGTTCGAACAATTCGATCTGTGGCGGGGGGAGGCGCGGGGCTTTCTAATCCAAGGCCGCGCGCCCGCGAACGTGCACTGGCAGATCGGCTCTGACCAGCCTGGCCTGTTCGGCAATGATGGCGGGGTGTCTGCCGTGCCCCCCGCCGAGATCCGCATTCCAAAGGAATTTATGACGCTTGCCCGTACTGTCTCCTGCCATAGCAACCAGAGCCGATGGCAATTGCTTTACACCGCGCTATGGCGGCTGACGCACGGGGAAAAGCATTTGATGGCGCTCAGCAACGATCCGCTGGTGCGCACGCTGCACGTCATGGAAAAACAGGTGCGGCGCGATGCGCACAAGGCGAAAGCTTTTATCCGCTTCCGCCTGACACAGGATGAGGAGGGCGAGCATTACATGGCTTGGCACCGACCGGATCATGATGTCCTGCCGCTGATCGCCGGGTTTTTCTCCCGCCGTTTTGCGGTGATGCGCTGGACCGTTATCACGCCGGACCGTGCATTGCATTGGAGCGGAGAGGCGCTCGAATGGGGGCCGGGCGCGCCGAAAACCGAGATCGAAGATAATTGCGAAAATCTCTGGCGCACCTATTACCGCAATATTTTTAATCCTGCGCGCATCAAGATCGGTATGATGAAACGAGAAATGCCCGTGCGTTATTGGGAAACAATGCCGGAGACGGATATCATCCGCGAAATGCTGGACGAGGCGCCGGAACGTGTGGCGCAGATGCTCAAATACAGCGAGGGTTTGAAAACATCGGCCGAAGATTTCATGCCGGCGGTGCGGACAATCGACGTTTTACGTGAAGCTGCAAAATCCTGCGAAGCCTGTCCGCTTTACAAGGGCGCGACCTGCACGGTGTTCGGCACCGGTCCCGCGCAAGCGGAAATCATGATCGTCGGCGAACAGCCGGGCGATCAGGAAGATCGCGCAGGATTACCCTTTGTTGGTCCTGCCGGACAGATGCTGGACCGGGCGCTGGGCGAGGCGGGACTGCCGCGGGACAAATTATACCTGACCAACGCGGTCAAGCATTTCAAACTCGAACTGCGCGGCGGCCTGCGCGAACATAGGACACCGGACAAGCGTGAAACGTCGGCCTGCCGTCCGTGGCTGATGGCGGAAATCGAGGCTGTGAAACCGAAGACGATCCTCTCGCTCGGTGTTACGGCGGGTCGCTCACTGCTCGGCGCGGGCTTTACCCTCAAGACGGAGCGGGGGCGCTGGCACGAAGGGCCGCATGGCGCACGCCTCCGCTGTTCCTATCACCCGGCGGCGATTCTGCGCGCGCCGGACGCGTCGCAGCAGGAAGCTTATTATAACGCACTGGTCGAAGATTTATCGGTGGTAAAGGCGATCTAGTATAGATCGGTAACCAGCGGATCGATCGGATCCAGCATGGTCATATGGCCGTTGTTATACGCGCGCTGTGTGCGTTCGATTGTCATGGTGGCCAGCTTGCCGTTTTCTTTTTGCAGCGTTATTTCCGCGGTTTCAACCTGCCCGCCTGTGATGTCCGTTACAGACAGTTTGCTCGGCACGCCATCGGCATAGTCTATGGCAAGACGCAGCCGCGTGCCGGTTCCTGTCAGCGTATAGACCTTTTTGTCAGCGTTGTATTTTTCTTCGGCAATATCCGTGGTCAGGTCACGGGCCGCAGCATCGGTGCCGGATATAACGCCTTGCAATCCTTCGATAAGGTCGAGCGCCTGTGGGGAAAGTTCGCTGAAATCCACGCCGGCCTGGTCAAAGAAACTCAGCATAAAATTCTGCGCGGTTTTTTGAACGCCGGAAACGGTTGCCTGTCCATTGGCATTGGTGGTGCCGGATGTGAGCAATTTCTTTGCGTCTTCGGACAGGGCGATATTCACGCTGGTATAGCTGTCGAGCGCGGTCTGGGCAGCCTGCGAGGCGGGGAGGCTGTTGATCAGGCTCTGCGCGACGCCGCTGAAATAATCTGTTTTGCCCTTGCCCATATAATCGACAAGGCTGGCGGTGTAATTGGCGACGTTTTTCAAAGAGGTATAATCCATCGGCTCTGTCCTGCTTAAAGGGATAAATCAACGGTTTGGCTCTTGCAAACCTTGTGCCAATGACCGCTTTTTACAGGGTTTTCTAATGTTCAGAAGGCTTGACGAAATATGAAAAAAGGAGAATAAACAAGCCTGTGTTCAATAAGAAGGTGATTTCAATGACCAGCAAAAACGGCGGTTCCCGCAAAGAAATTAAAAAGAGCAAAGGCTATCTGCGCGGGGAGGCCGAACTGGCCGCTATGGCCAGTGGCCATGGAAAAACAGGTGGCAGCAAATACGCTGCCAAGAGAATGGAGCAGATCAGGGAAAATCGCCGTGCGGAGGCAATGGGTGCAATTCCTGCTGCTAAAGAGAAACCTAAAAAAGAGCCTTCCATTGAAGAATTATTCAGTATGGAATCCGATTCTATTCTGGACGATTATCTTGCCGCGATTGAAGGTGAGAGAGCCCAGAAAAACGCCTTGAGCGAAAAGTTCGAAGTGTGCGGCAAGCTTGCCACGAATTTCTATACGGGTGGGGCGACAAAGGATCTGCCTGTTTTCGGCTGGAACGTCGGCATTGCGCCGGAGACCGATCCGGCAAAGCGTAGCAAGCCTGCGGCGTTATTAGCCGTGCGCGGCGCGGAAGTTGAATCCTTGTATGCGCGCAAAAGCTATGAATGGGAGCTATCGCGTTTCCGCGGTTATACCGATCATCACGGAAGTCTTACCCAAGGTGATATCAAAACCGTCAAAGCGGTTGCCACGGTCGGCCAAATGGTCGGGCTCTTGCGCGAGTGGGAAAAAGAAGCCAAAAGCGGCGGTTTTTACAAACAAACCCTGCCTGGCGGTATGGATGCTTTGCATCACAGCAAGGTCGATCCCTATGCTTCACCGCGGATTTTTCAGCCTATGGCAGAAGCGCCGTTTGGATCGGCATCAAAACTTGGATTGGGTTTGTAAAAAAAGCTTAACAAATGCTTGACTGGGCGGGAAGTTCCGGCATATAGTCCGCCCGAAATTAAGAATCGGATGGGCTGGCTGTGGCTTCCTTTCTCTGGATAAAACCAGGGATTTTCCAAGGAAAAACAGGGGCTAAACGCAGACCCAGATTTCTTGACCCAGGTATGGCAAAAGGCAAAAAACCTTTGGGCCGCAAAGGGCGAAAACGATGCTGGCATCCCCGCGCATAGATGCGGAAGAGGAGAGCCAGCTAAATTCGCGCTTGCATTCCCCGCCGCCATTCCTTAGGAAAAGCCATCCGTACATAGATTTTGGAACCATTAAGGAGAAGGCACTTACATGCCAACAATACAGCAATTGATCCGTCAGCCTCGCGCCAAAGGTGGCAAGAAGGCGATGAAAGCCAAAAAGAACCGCGCGTTGAAATCAAACCCGCAGGTCCGCGGCGTCTGCACCCGTGTTTACACGACGACGCCGAAGAAACCGAACTCCGCTCTGCGTAAAGTTGCGAAGGTTCGTCTGACCACCGGCTTCGAAGTCATTTGCTACATCCCCGGCGAAGGCCACAACCTGCAGGAACACTCCGTCGTCCTGATCCAAGGCGGCCGTGTGAAAGACTTGCCGGGCGTTCGTTACCGCATCATCCGCGGCGCGCTGGATACGCAAGGTGTTAAAGATCGTAAACAGGCCCGTTCTCAATACGGCGCCAAACGTCCGAAATAATTTAAGAGGAATTAGAGAATGTCCCGTCGTCGCAAGCCAGAAAAACGCGTTATTTTGCCGGATCCCCGTTTCGGTGATCTCGTGCTGTCCAAATTCATGAACAACATCATGGAAGACGGTAAGAAATCCGTTGCCGAAAACATCGTGTACGGCGCACTGGAAATCATCGAAACCAAAGGCAAAAACATTGCCGACGATGAAGGCGATGCATCCCAGGGTTCCGCCGGCGGTTCTTCCAAAGGCCTTCGTATTTTCCACCGCGTTCTGAAAAAAGTTCGCCCGCAGCTGGAAGTCCGTTCCCGCCGCGTCGGTGGTGCGACGTACCAGGTTCCGACGGAAGTTCGTCCGGAGCGTGCAACGGCTCTCGCCATGCGCTGGATCATCGATGCCGCCCGCAACCGCGGCGAACACACGATGATGGAGCGTCTTGCCGGTGAAATCCTTGATGCTGCCAACGATCGCGGCACCGCCGTCAAGAAACGCGACGACACCCACAAGATGGCCGAGGCCAACAAGGCGTTTGCCCACTATCGCTGGTAGTCGTTTTAAAAAGATTGATCGAATAGAAAGTTTGAAGAGAATATTATGGCCCGCGAATACCCATTAGATTGTTATCGTAACTTCGGCATCATGGCGCACATCGATGCCGGCAAGACGACGACGACCGAGCGCATTCTGTTCTACACCGGCAAATCCCACAAGATCGGTGAAGTGCATGACGGCGCGGCCACGATGGACTGGATGGAGCAGGAGCAGGAGCGTGGCATCACCATTACCTCCGCTGCCACGACGACCTTCTGGAAAGGTGCCGACAACGGTGTTGCTGCGGGCAAAGACATCCGCATGAACATTATCGACACGCCGGGCCACGTCGACTTCACGATCGAAGTTGAGCGCTCTTTGCGCGTTCTCGACGGCGCCGTCTGCCTTCTCGACGGCAACCAGGGCGTTGAGCCTCAGACGGAAACCGTCTGGCGTCAGGGCGACAAATACAAGGTTCCGCGTATCATCTTCGCGAACAAAATGGACAAGACGGGCGCAGATTTCTATATGTGCATCGACTCCGTCAAAAAACGCCTCGGCATCGAGCCTCTCGTAACGGTTCTGCCGATCGGTATCGAATCCGATTTCATCGGCATCGTCGACCTCATCAACATGAAGTCGATCATCTGGAAGGCCGAGACGCTGGGCGCCGCTTTCGAAGTGGGCGAGATCCCTGCCGACATGCTGGACAAGGCGAAATCCTATCGCGAGCGCATGATCGAGATGGCCGTCGAAATGGACGACGCCGCGATGGAAGCGTACCTCGAAGGCAAAGAGCCGGACATCGAGACGCTGAAAGCCTGCATCCGTAAAGGCACGATTGCCTTCAAACTGATCCCGATGATGTGCGGTTCTTCCTTCAAGAACAAAGGCGTTCAGCCTCTGCTCGATGCTGTCGTCGACTTCCTGCCGTCCCCTCTGGACAAAGGTCTGGTGAAGGGCACGAAAATGGATTCCGACGAGCCCGATACGCGCGAGATGAAAGACGACGCGCCGCTCGCCGGTCTTGCTTTCAAAATCATGGACGACCCGTTCGTGGGCTCTCTGACCTTCTATCGTATCTACTCCGGCAAGCTGGAGGCGGGGTCCTACGTGCTGAACTCCACGAAAGACAAGAAAGAGCGTATCGGCCGTATGCTGCTGATGCATTCCAACAACCGCGAAGAAATCAAGGAAGCCTTTGCCGGCGACATCGTTGCTCTGGTCGGTCTGAAAGACACGACGACGGGCGACACGCTCTGCGATCCTCTGAAGCCGATCGTTCTGGAGAAAATGAACTTCCCGGAACCTGTTAT
>JBDHTU010000074.1:0-7585 GCA_039808805.1 Micavibrio sp. | reverse complement strand
CGGCCGCGCAGCGTGATATTGCCGTAGGCCACCGTATCATGGGCAATCAGGATGATATCGCCGCCGACGCCGGCTTCGATGATCTCAACGTTTTTCAGCATGATGGTGCCCGCGGCATCCACCAGCACCAGGACATCCCCGGTGGATGGCATGGATAGTGTGTCCGTCCCGTTCAGGCCATCGTAAATGGCGTTGTTGACGTTCTTGGTTTCATTGATCGTGATGGTGTAGCCGCTGTACGGATTGACCAGCGTCTGGTTGAAGGTCTGAAGAATGCCTTGATAAGCTAAAAAATTATTGCCGTTCGTGCCGTTTACGATTGCATATGTCATATTATTTTTCCCCAAATTGGCAGTATTTTTGATTTTTATCTGCCGGGCTTCGTCCCAAATTCAGCCCATCAGACCACCTTAACGCGAAATATTAAATTTTATGTAAATTTAATATGCCTTTTCATAACTTTTAAAAGTTAACGTGCGGTTAAAATTTCAAACAATTTTATATTTTTATGAAAATAAATTGGGCGGTCTCCGGGCTTGCGCCCCCGCCGGGGCAGGTTTATAGGAACGGAAGCCCAAGATTTCGCCCGAGGAATTCCGCCTGTTATGAGCACATCCCGTGTCGACCTGAAGACCGGCAGCGTCCAGAGTCACCTTGTCCGCCTGACCATTCCCATGATCTGGGGCATCGCGGCCATCGTCAGCTTCCAGCTGGTCGATACATATTACGTCTCCCTGCTCGGCACGGAAAAGCTGGCGGCGATGACGTTTACCTTTCCGGTCACGTTTTTCGTGTTCACCATCATCATGGGGTTCGGCATCGCCATGAGTTCCGTCGTCTCCCGCCTGATCGGCGAGGGACGTGAGAACGATGTCAGGCGCGTGACCACCCACGGCCTGATCCTGTCCTTCGCCGTCGGCCTCGCCTTGGCCGTTATCGGCTATATCTTCCGCGACAATATTTTCGAGGCGATGGGCGCAGACGAGGCGATGCGTCCCCTGATCCACCAATATATGACGATCTGGTTCCTGGGCGTGCCGTTCATGGCGACACCGTTCGTCGGCAATTCCGCGATCCGCGCCGCCGGGTCCACCCTCGCCCCCGCGGTCATCATGGTATCGAGCGCCGTGCTCAACGCCGCGCTGGCGCCGTTCCTTGTTTTCGGCCTTGCGGGCCTGCCGCGGCTGGAGTTGCAGGGCGCAGCGATCGCCACCGTCTTCTCCAACATGGCGGCGATGGCGGCCGGTCTTTATATCCTGCAGGTACGCAAAAAAATGCTGCTGTCTGCCGCCATGCTGCAATGGGAAAAATTCGGCGATTCGTGCAGGCGTTTGTTGTTCATCGCGCTGCCCGCAGGACTGACATCCGCCGTGGGCCCGTTCGTCAACACGATTATCGTCAGCCTGCTGGCGCAATACGGCTCCGAAGCGGTGGCCGCGTTCGGCATCGCGCTGCGCGTCGAGGCGTTCGCGTTTATCCTTTTGATGGCGCTCGCCGTCGGCATGAGCCCGATCATCGGCCAGAATTTCGGCGCACGGAATTTCGACCGGGTGCATGAAACGCTGCGCAAGGCCATCGGGTTCAGCGTCCTGTGGTGCATCGGCGTCAGCGCGATCCTGATGCTGCTGGCGGAACAGGTCGCCGGTGTTTTCTCCGACGACCCGGCAGTGATTTATTACACCGTGCTGTCCTTTATGCTGGTGGCGCCTTCGTACCTGTTCAATTCCCTCGTCAACGGCTGGAGCAGTGCGTTCAACGCCATGGGCAGGCCGCAAATGTCGGTGATGATGACCGTGATCAAGATGATCGCCCTGATGATCCCGGCGACGCTGATCGGCGCGAAATTCGGCGGAGTTCCGGGAATTTTCGCAGCGATATCGCTGGTCAACATCGCAACCGGGCTGGGATTTCACTTTTGGTGCTGGCACGCCTGCCGCGGCGCCGAATCCCGGCTTGCCCTGAAAACGCCGTGATCCTATAGTCCCTTAATATCATCGATATTTTGCCAAGGAGATTTCCATGACGCGTTTCCTTTTTGCTGCAGGTTTACTGGTTCTTCCCCTTCTTTTTTGCGCGCCCGCAACGGCGCAGGACGGCAACGGCCTGAACCTCCCCCCGGACGGTTCGACGGTCATCAATTTTTCCGCCACGGAATCCCGCACCATGCCGCAGGATTTGCTGATCGCGTCCCTGCGCATTGAAGTGGACGACAAGGCCAGCCCCGCCGCCGTGCAAAAGAAAATCAACGAAGCGATGACCAAGGCCCTGACACTCGCCAAGAAAGAAAGCGCGTTCAAGGTCTCCACCGGCGCGTATTCTGTTTACAAATTCGACAATCCCATCGTCACCGACCAGCGCACGGGCGAAACCAAGACCGAAAGCCTGTGGCGCGGATCGCAGAGCATCGATATCGAATCCAAGGATTCGGCAAAGCTGCTGGACGTCGTCGGCAAGATTCAGGGAATGGGCTTTGCGATGAACAACCTCGCCTACACGCTTTCCCCGGAAGTGATGGAAACGACCCGGGACGAGTTGATGGTCCTCGCGCTGAAAAAACTCGCCACCAAGGCCGATATCGTGGCCAAGACGCTCGGCAAATCCAAGGCTGAACTGGTGGATGTGAATGTCGACACCGGCGGGCCGGTCATGCCGATGTACAAGGGCGCCATGATGCGCGCCGAAGCCATGGCCATGGATGCCGGCGCGCCGCCGCCCGTGGCCGAGGCTGGGGAAACGCAGGTAACCCTGACCGTTTCCGCCCGCGCGCTGATCAAATAACAACGCACGGCCCTATTTTTTAAAAGCCCGCATCCGCATGCGGGCTTTTTTACTGGCGTGAGAGCGCGCTTTCGGAGACAATAAAATCCATGACGCAGCCGCACGACCTTCCCCTTATTTCCACCATCGCCATCGGCCTTTCCATGGCGTTCCTGTGCGGTTTTGCGGCGACCAGACTGCGAATTTCCCCCCTTGTCGGCTATATCCTCGCAGGCGTCGCCATCGGCCCGTTTACGCCGGGCTTCATCGCCGATCTTCATATCGCGGAGCAATTGTCCGAAATCGGCATTGTCCTGCTGCTGTTCGGCGTGGGTTTGCATTTTTCCGTGGCCGATTTCATGGAGGTGCGGAAAATCGCCTCTATCGGCGCGTTGAGCCGTATTCTTGCCGTCACGGCCGCGGGGACAGGCGTCGCGCACTTCTGGGGCTGGGGCCTCGGCACCGGCCTCCTGTTCGGCCTCGCCCTGTCCGTGGCCTCCACCGTGGTGCAGCTCCGTACACTGGAAGAACACCACCTGATGAAAACCATGACCGGGAAGATTTCCATCGGGTGGCTGATCGTGGAGGACGTGGCCGTGGTTCTGGCCATGGTCATGATTCCCGCGCTGGCCAGCGCAAACATGGGCCTCGGCGGCAATATATACGAACAGGCATCGTCGGTAGGAACACCGGTCCTGATCGCATTCGGCAAGGTTGGACTGTTCGCCGCCGTTATGGTCATCATCGGCAAGCGCGTCTTGCCTTGGCTTCTCACCGCCGTGTCGCGTACAGGATCGCGCGAATTGTTCACGCTCGCCGCCTTTTCAATGGCGATGGGCATTGCCTTCGGCGCGACCATCCTGTTCGGCGTCAGCCTCGCGCTCGGCGCCTTCTTCGCCGGGATGATGATCCGCGAATCCGACCTGAACCACGAGGTTGCGGACCGCGTCCTCCCTTTTCAGGACGCCTTCGCCGTACTGTTCTTCGTCGCCGTCGGCATGCTGTTCGATCCCATGGTTTTGCTGGAAAAACCCGTCGAGATCGCCGCCGCGTTGTTTATTATCGTGATCGTCAAGGCTGTCCTGACGTTCGGCACGGTCAAGTTGTTCGGCTATCCGCGCAAGACGGCGCTGATGACCTCGATCGGTCTCGCCCAGATCGGTGAATTCTCCTTTATCCTCATCACGCTCGGCAAAAGCGTGGGTCTGCTGCCCGGTGAGATCGGCGACATCATTCTTGCCAGCGCGCTGATTTCCATCGCCATCAATCCGATGCTGGTCGTGGGCGCGCTGCGCTGGCTCGATAAGCGCGGCGAGCTGCCGCCGCTGGAGCAGGACCGTCTTGGCCACATGGAACCGGAAGAATGCCGCGCACTTGGCGCCGGGCTTGTCCTCATCATCGGTTTCGGCCAGATCGGATCCTTCGCTGCCAGCATGCTTCCGCCGGGAACAGACCTCGTCGTGATTGACGGCAACCGCGAGAAGATCGACCAGTTGCGCGGGCAGGGATTTCACGCCATTGCCGGCGACGCCACCGACCGTGAGGTATTGATAGAAGCGCAGGTTGAAAAGGCGGCGGCCATCCTCATCACCCTGCCCGATCCGTTCGACACCCGCCGGGTGGTGGATCAGGTGCGCGCCCTTAACTCCGGTGCGCGCATCCTCGTGCGGTCTCACAATGCCGAAGAAACCCGCTTCTTCGAAACACAGGATGTCGACCTTGCCGTGGTCGGCACCGAGGAAATCGCCCGCCGGATGGTCGGCAAGCTGATCGCCGGGTAACGGAACCGTTTCAGGCCGCTGAGGGTTGGTACCCGCATGAAATTTTTTCTTCTAAGCGCCGCCCTTGGTCTTTTTCCGGCTGCGGTCATGGCCAGCAGTCTCGACACCGGGTCGTCCCCGTCCCTGGCCCGGCCTGCGCCGGATGAATCGACATCGCGCCGCGTGGATGTCGTCGGCTGGCCCGAGGGAAAAGCCCCTACTGCGCCGCAAGGCTTTGTCGTCACCAAATATAAGGGCGACCTGAAGAACCCGCGGTGGATTTACATCCTCCCCAATGACGACGTTCTTGTTTCCGAAGCCAAAAGCACGTGGCAGGGACTGAGCGCCAACCGCATCACCCTGCTGCGCGACAAAGACAAGGACGGCGTCGCCGAAGAATCGCATACGCTTCTCAAAGGACTGAACAAGCCGTTCGGCATGCTGTATGCGGACGGCAAACTGTACGTCGCCAACACGGATTCCGTCGTACGCTTTCCCTTTACGCCGGGGCAGACAAAGATCGAGGCGAAGGGCGAGGAAATTTTAAAATTGCCCGCAGGCGGATACAACAATCACTGGACCCGCAACCTGTTCGCGGACAAGGACGGCAAGCATATGTTCGTCACGGTCGGGTCCGCCAGCAACAATGCCGAGCACGGCATGGAAAAAGAACAGCGCCGCGCGAACATCCTGCGCGTCGGCCTGGACGGCAGAAACGAGGAGATTTTCGCCGCCGGGCTGCGCAATCCCAACGGGCTGGATTTCGAGCCGGTGACGGGTAAGTTGTGGACCGTGGTCAACGAGCGCGACGAATTGGGAGACGATCTTGTCCCGGATTACATGACGAGCGTGGAGAAGGGCGGCTTTTACGGCTGGCCTTACAGTTATTTCGGCCAGAATGAAGACCCGCGCATGAAGGGCGCGCGCCCGGACTTCGTCAAAAAAGCCATTGTGCCGGATTACGCACTCGGCGCGCATACGGCGACACTGGGTCTTGCTTTCTACCGGGGGGATGCCTTTCCAAAAGAATATCGCGGCGGCGCGTTCGTCGGCCAGCACGGATCGTGGAACCGGTCCCGTTACAGCGGATATCAGGTCGCGTTCATTCCGTTCAAGAACGGAAAACCGGACGGCATGCCGCAGGAATTTCTCGGCGGATTTCTGAAAAACCCGGCCGAAGACGAAGCTTATGGCCGCCCGGTGGCCGTCGTGGAACAAAAAGACGGCACACTTCTGGTATCCGACGATTCGGCAAACACGATCTGGCATGTTTCATACAAAGGGGAATGAGATGAGAAAATTTTTTCTGGCAGCCGCCGTATTAAGCCTTATCGCCTGCGACAGCGGCACAAGCCAGTCCGCACCACCGCTGGAATCGTGGCTTGGCAAATGGAATGGGCCGGAAGGCACGTATCTGGATATCGCCCGTGATGGCGCGCAATACGATATCACCATCCGCGACCTTGACGGCGAGAAAAAATATTCCGCGATCGAGCAGGACGGCACGTTGCAATTCATGCGCAACGATGTCGGAGAAGCGATCAGGCCGGGAACGGGGACGGACACGGGCATGAAATGGCTGGCGGACAAGAAGAACTGCCTTGTCGTCAAGCCGGGCGAGGGTTATTGCCGCGACTAGAGTTCCAAAAGATTTTCGAGATAATGTCTATCGATGCCGAGCACGGATTTAAGCGCGGCGGCCTGCGCCATGATTTTTGAAACGTCCGGTTTCGTCTTTGATTGTTCCGCGACGATCATCACGTTCTTGGGCGTGTGCGAATCGGAAATGAATTCGAACGCCTTCACATTGTAGCCGCAGGCTTCCAGGTACAGTGCGCGGAGCGCGTCGGTTGCCATTTCCGCCTGCCGTTCCAGGAACGTGCCGTGTTTGAGAAGCGGTGCGAGGGCGGGGTCCGCGCATCCCTTTTCCATTTCGCGGCGCACCTGTTTGTGACAGCAGGGCGCAACGACGATCAGCTCCGACCCCGCCTTAACTCCTTTGGCGATGGCATCGTCCGTCGCCGTATCGCAGGCATGAAGCGCGATCAGCAGATCCGTGCCGCCGGCGTCATAATTCTCAATCGTGCCCTGAATAAATTTCAGGCCGCCGAATTGGGATTCGGCCGCAATCCTGTTGCACAGATCGACCAGGTCATTTCGGTACTCAACCCCTGTCACCCGCGCATCACGGTTCAGAACGCCGGTCATGTAATCATAGAGCGCGAAGGTCAGGTACCCTTTCCCCGCGCCCATGTCGGCCACGGTGCACACGGACGGATGGGCGGTCAGAAGCCCGCCGAGGATTTCGATGTATTTGTCGATCTGGCGGTATTTGTCCTGCGCGTTCTTGAACACCTGCCCTTGCACATCCGTGATTTTCAGGTCTTGCAGGTATTTCTTTCCCGCCGTTTCGACATGGCGGATTTTCGCGCGGTCGTGATCGGGAGAAGGCGTTTCCTTGTTCGACGCTTTTTGTTTTTGCAGGGCCGGGTATGACAGATCGAATTCCGTTGTAAATAAAGTGCCTTTCGCAAAACCGGATTGCAACAGGTCCGCGATACGGGAGAACGCATCATCGATGTCGTAATTTTTCACGATGTCGCGGGTTTTATAGCTGTAGGTAAAAGACAGTTTGTCCGCCCGTTTCACAACGATTCGGCGCACGGCGATTTTTTTAAGGTCGGCTTCCGCGCCTTTATAGTCCGTCAGGGTCAGTTTCACGAACGTGCCGGAAGACAGCGACTCGCGGAAAGTTTCGATGAAAGGGGAGAGATCAGCCATGCGCCTTTATACAGGATCGGAGGGGCTTGACAAAAAGGAACAAATAGGGAACAAATGATCTCACGGTCCCGGACGGACGACTGACCCGTCCGGGGCCGACCAACCCCACACAGCGATGGACCAACAAGCATGGAAACCAAGACAGCGCGGCCGTTCCGGCCCGAGCGCCTGACCGTGCGCGGGCGCGGCACCAGCGAGAATCCCGCAGGGCGATTTGAAAGCCGCGAGGTTCTGGCCGAAACCGAATACCTGAACGGTTTTTCGGAGGAAGACTGTCTGGAAGGCGT
>JBDHTU010000073.1:0-7596 GCA_039808805.1 Micavibrio sp. | reverse complement strand
GCATTGCCTTGCGCCGCCATGGCGGGCAGGAGCGTGACGCCGTACCCCTGATGCACCATTTGCACCAATGTCGACAGGCTGGCGGCGGACAGGGTTTTCAAATCGTTCGCGGGTTGCAGCTTGCAGGCCGCCAGCGCGTGATCGCGCACGCAATGCCCGTCTTCAAGCAACAGCAGTTTCTGGCCCTCAAGATCGGCCATCGTGAGTTTCTTTTTCTTCGGGAAGGCGCCGGGCGGGGCGGCGCAAAGAAAATCCTCCTCAAACAACGACACCTGCGCGAGCGTGCCGGTATCGTACGGAAACGCCATCAGGCCGCAATCCAGTTCGCCGCCCGCGATTTTTTCGACCAGCGGGGCGGAGCGGAGTTCATGGATGTGCAGATCGAGCGCCGGCAATTCCCGTTGCAGCGGCTTTAAAATTTTCGGCAGGAAGTACGGCGCAATGGTGGGGATGACGCCGAGGCGCAGCGGCCAGGACAGGGGCTGCGTTTCGCTCTGCGCCGTGTAAAGCAGCGATTCCGCCCTGTCCAGAATGGCGCGGCTTTCGCGGAGCGCGGCCTCCCCAAGCGGGGTAAAGCGGACGGCGCGGCGGTTCGTCCGGTCCACAAGGGCCGCGCCCATGATTTCCTCCATCTCCTGCAGTCCCGCGCTGAGCGTCGATTGGGTGACATTGCACGAATCGGCGGCGCGTCGGAAAGACCCGTGCGCGGCGAGGGCGGTGAGATATTGCATCTGGCGGAGGGTGGGGAGGGTTTTCATGCAATCGAAAATCCCACAATTCCGCCGATTTTTCAATCGATTTTATCGATCATAAAAATCGGATTTTTTCGTTGGATTTCGCGGCGCCGCATGGGTAGGGTCGGGGCAGTTTCAAATGTTATTTTCCAACCTCAAGAAAGGACCTTCCCATGCTCGGCATCGGCGACAAACTCCCTGAATTCTCCATCACCGGCGTAAAGCCAAAATTCATGGCCCATGAAGAAAACGGCGAGAGCGCGTTCGAACAGATCACGCAGGACAGCTTTGACGGCAAATGGAAAGTCTTCTTCTTCTACCCGAAAGATTTCACCTTCGTCTGCCCGACGGAGATCGTCGAATTCGCCAAATTGAACGATGAATTCGCGGACCGCGACTGCGTCGTCCTCGGCGGTTCCACCGACAACGAATTCTGCAAGCTGGCCTGGCGCCGCGAGCACAAGGACCTTGCGAACCTGAACCAGTGGAGCTTTGCCGACACGAACGGGTCGCTCGTCGACGGCCTTGGAATCCGCGACAAGGTGAACGGCGTGGCCTACCGCGCGACCTTCATCGTCGACCCGCACAACGTGATCCAGCAAGTGACCGTCAACAACCTGAATGTCGGACGCAACCCGAAAGAGATGCTGCGCGTTCTGGACGGTTTGCAATCGGATGAGCTGTGCGCGTGCAACCGCCCGGTCGGCGGCGAGACGATCGACGCATCGGCCGAAGCCAAGAAGCTGAAAATCGCGGCGTAAACAAATGTAAACGCGAGGGGCGCAAAGTCACGCAAAGTTCTTTATTCGTTTTGCTTTGCGTCCCACGCGCCCTTTGCGTTTAAAAAAATCAAGGAGACAAACATGTCGCTAGACAACATCAAGAATGCAATTCCAGACTATGCCAAGGATATAAAACTCAACATCTCGGGCCTTGCCAATGAAGACACCCTGTCGTCCCAGCAGTTCTGGGGCGCGATGGTTGCCTGCGCGCTGGCCGGCGGCAACGACGTCGTGATCGCGAATGTCACGGCCGAAGCGTCCGCGCATCTGTCTGCCGAAGCGATGACGGCCGCGAAGGCCGCCGCAAGCATCATGGCGATGAACAACGTGTATTACAAGTTCGTCGGCATGAGCGCGAACCCCGAATACAAAACCATGCCGGCCCGTCTTCGCATGAACGTGATCGGCAATCCGGGTGTGGACAAGGGCGACTTCGAATTGTGGAGCCTCGCCGTATCCGCCATGAACGGCTGCAAGTTCTGCGTCGATGCGCATGAAAACCAGTTGAAAGGCCATGGCATTGACGCCGCGAAAGTGCAGACGGCGGTGCGTATCGCCTCCGTCATCGCAGCCGCCTCCGCGGTCCTGACCGGCGAAGCCGCGATGGCCGGCGCCGCGCCGATGGCGCAGGCCGCGTAAATTTAAAGTTCCTTCAAAGAAAGCGCCCTGTCATAAGCGGGGCGCTTTTTTGATTTTCTGCGGTTTGTGATCCGGCGTATCCGGAATGATTGAATATTGATCCCAGACGAGGTTGAACAGGAATTTATGCGTCTTTGCGAGTTGCGGATGAGTTAGGACGAAAACCGCAACATCGTCATGGTCAAAATTCAGAAAGGCGATTTTGTCGCCATATGCATAAAAGCTGTGCTGGTTCCAGATGTGCCTGGGAACCCAGCGATATTCGGCAAAGCGGTTGGAGATAAAATTATATTCTCCTTCGCGTGTTGTGATGCGCAGGCGGAACTTATCCGCGATGGCTTCCATTCTCGCCGAATGAACCTTATAATACCAATCCTCCCCCAGCAATACGATCCAATTCGAGGGTTTGGAATTTAAAAGGCACAGGTCGCCGCCTGCAATACGCGCTGTTTCATAAACGTCGTCCATAAACGCGCGAAATCCCTCTGCGCCGTGATAGCTGCGCGAGAAAGAAGGGCGAAGCTTGACGCCTTGGTCTTCGGTGAAAACAACGGCTTCGTTCATGAAGGTGCTGACGATTTTTTCCAGCGTGGTCTTGCTGGGCGTGGAGGATTCTTTTTCGAAATTGGAGATAGTCTGCACATGAACGTCACAGCGCTGCGCCAACTCCGGCTGGTTCCAGTTCAGGAGGGCGCGGGCGGCGCGGCACTGTGCGGGGGTGATGATCTGCATGGCAGGCTCCAAAATCGTAGAAAATGCGATTGCTGTTGCAGAATATATGGAATTATTTTCTAGACAAGAAAAACTTATTTTTATAACCTTTTCTTTAGTAAAAACAAACTTATCGGCGATTTGCGGCCATTTTCACGTGTGCCGCGGAGGGTGTTTCTTAGGCTTAAAAACTCAAAAACCTGAAAATTGGAGAGTGATATGAGGAAACAGGAACGCAAGACAGACTATCAGGAGCGTTTGCAGATTTTTTTGGGGCAGATCCAGCAAGTCGGGGGGCGCAAACACAAGGAAGACTTATACGCCATTATGGATACTCCGGTGTTCCGGGACCTTGAAACGGCCCTGATGATGGCGACACGCAACAAGGAAGCCCGCGTATAGACGCATAAGACTTTCAGTCTGCGATAAATTCAAAGCCGCCGTGAAAGACAAAAATCTTCCGGCGGTTTTCTTTTAAACGGGAGAGGGTGCGCCGGGACCGGTATCGTGCGGTTCGTCAGGTCCGGCATGCAAGGGGAGGCCAAGAAGATCGACCTCGTTCGACAGGCCCATTTTTTCTTTACCTCTTGAATCACCGTATTTCACGAGAAGGTCGCCGTACAAAACGGGCAGGCAGTCACGCCAGTACATTTCCAGCACATCCGGGCTGCGGAATGAATTCAGGCCGATATTCATTTCGGCGTTGGGCGGGTTGAGATAGCCTTCGCCGCTGTGGCCACCGAAAACGTCTTTGAGCGCATCGAATTTTTCATCGACATAGTAACGGCCGACGATGCCGGGCGATTTAATGCCAACATCTTTAAGCGCGATATAGAGTTCATCCTTCGTCTGCGGAATCCGGCCCCATTTTCGGTAGCCGCGGGTGATGACATTGTGCAGGCGCGCCTGCAATTCATAATCAGACGAAAAGTAGGAGCGCGGCATCATGGTCAGCACAGCATCTATACCCTGTTTCGCTTCTGTCCAGACGCGCTTCATCGTTCCCTGATTGTTCAGCCAGTCATAGGCGGAATTCTGGAACGCGGCCGCCGCGATGGCGCGGTTGTCTTCCTTGAATTGCTTGATGTGGATATGTTCTTCGCCCACGAGATCGGACAAGGAAGGCGTGACAAGCCGCGCGATCGAACTGGCGATGGCGTAACGGTAACTGGATAGAACGCTGGCGGCCGCAATTTCAGCGATCAGCATGGGCGCCTCGACCATGCCTGTAAGCCCTGCAACATCATGCAGGCGCGCCCAGGCCAAGCGGCTGGCGGCGATGCCGAGTACGGGCGCAAGCGGTGTAAGCTGCAGCCCGTTCAGGTAAATGGTGCGGTCATGTTCGTCTTCCTTACGCGTATAAGCGGTGCGGAAGATGAAGGATAGCGGGTTCAGTTTTCGGTCGCCCCAGAAGCCTTTGAAATGCACGATATCCGGACAATCCGTATCTTTTTGCAGGCCGTTGGCGGGCCACTGGCCGAACTGCGCCTCAAACAACTGGTCATCCGTGGCGGAGCCCTTGCGCACGAGGGTTTTTATCGCGCGGTCACTGGCTGTAAGGTTTATAGGACCCATGAAGTATTTCATCGCGTTACCTCATCCCAAACGGCATGGAAAGGCGGAGCGCCGACATGCCCAAGAAGTTTTTGAAAACCGGCTCCTTGTATTCGAATGGCGGCAGGCCGACGACCTTGCGCACTGCGTTCATCAGGTTCGCGCTGGTGGCGGGCATCAGGGAGGCGGTCCTTTCCACGAAGCAGTTTTCCTGTACGGCCATGATCTGCATATCGTTCCAAGTCATGCCGCGCAGCGTTTTCACGCCTGTCGCCTTTGGAAAAAATGCGACGATGTAAGGCGACTTACGGATTGCCTGACGCGTGCGGTCAAGGTTGCGCGAGTCTTCGACATTTTCGGAAGCAACGAATGCGCCGCGGCGCAGAAGTATAAGCGCTTCGCCCTTTGCGTTGATCGTGTTGATGCGCCAGATTTCGCCCGGCATGAAAGCAGCCCTGCGGTTGAACAGGCCGGAGAGAAAGAATTTCTGTTCCGGCTGCAGCGCGGCGGAGAGACTTTCGGCCATGGCCTTCATCTGTTCCGCGGCGAGGTGATAGACCACTTTCAGCCTTTGTTCGTAACTGCTGACTTCACGCAGGCCGTCCACCATGGTGTAGGTGGTGGTGCCGCTGCGATCCTTGCCCGGCATGGAAAAAGAAAGATGCGGACGCCCGGTGACAAGATAATCCTTGGAGGTGCAATCTATGCCGATGATCTTGCGGGCCTGGGTGCAGACGCCGTTTGGGTCCGTCTGCAGCGGCAGGGACTCATTCATAATCAGAAAGGGGCGGATTTTGAACGGCTGCTCCCTTGCAACTTCCAGCGGCGCAAGGGTTTGCGGCAATTTCAGCCATGCAATATCCCCGCGTTTCAGTTCAACCGTACCCATTCAACACACCTTTAAAGAGGCGGTCTTTTTGCCGGATTATTTTCATAACGTCAAGAAAATTCAAAAAGAACGCCGGCGGAGGGCCGCCGGCGTAAAATTCGTTAACAAAGGGCGTTATTTACATTTCCCGCCGGCCTGGGACAGCGGCATGCAGAACAGGCCGCCCTCCTTGCCGTCCGCGTCGGCAAAGCAGACGACGTCATAGCCGTCCGGCTTGCACACCGAATAGATGCCTTTCATGGTGAACTGGCGTTTGAAGGCGCCATCCCCGCAGGCGGCGAGAAGGCCGGTCGTGAAGATAAGGGCGCAAACTGTGAGGGTGATTTTCAAGGTCCGGGACATCAGCGCACCACCATCGCTTTTTCAAGCATGTCGATGACTTTGCGGGAAAACGCCTCGTCCAGGTTCTGGCCGGACATCAGGCGGAAGATGATCGGGCCGAGGATCAGGTCTATCGCTACCTCGACATCCGTGGATTGGTGGAACTGGCCTTCGGCCTTGCCTTTCTGAATGTAGTAGGCGAGCGCGTTGTAGCGGTCCTGGAAGAAATTTTTTACCAGCGCCTTGAGCGTTTCGATATCGCCCTGGCATTCGCCGATGATTTCCGCAACGAGACGTCCGTTCTTGCCGGTCAGCTGGCGCGCGAGTTTTTCCACCTGCGCCTTTACCCCGTCGAACGGCACGGCGGCCTGCGGCATGAAGTTCTGGAATCCGGGCTGGTTGAACACGGCCTCCATAACAACGGCCTGTTTGTTGGGCCACCAGCGGTAGATGGTGGTTTTGCCGACGCCAGCTTTTTTTGCAATGGCTTCGATGGATATCTTCTGAACCGACATGTGCGTAAGCAAACGGCGCGTTGCGTCCAGAATGGCGCGGCGGCTTTCTTCCGAGCGCGGGCGGCCGGCCTTGAATTCATGGTCTGCGATGTGCAGTTGTTCAGCGTTGGGGAGCTGCATGGCGTGTCCTTTCTTGAGCCCTTGCGGGCTTCTTTCAGCGATTTATACGATACGCATAGTATTAAGAAGAGTCGGGACGAAAGTGCAAATCCGCCGCCGCACTTATCCACAGACTTTCGATACGGATCAGCCGCTTAGCGCGCTGAGCGGTTCGTCCGGAACCTTAAGCTTTTGTAATCGTTATCGTATCCGGTGCGGTAACGTTTTTGGTTTGTCAGCGTATCCTTTTCATGGGATAACAACGACCTTCCTTAAAAATTAAAAACAAACGTCAGAGAACAATATAGAGGGCCTATCATGGAAGTCTGGATACTGTACGGCGACGACATTGAATCCAATGCCGATCTCGCGCACGAAGTGCGCCGTTTCAAAGAAGAGGCCCAGCGCATGGGCATCGCCTTAAAAGTTTACAATCCCGCGGATTTCGACCTGATTGTCGATGAAAACACGCGCGGCTCTGTCCTGATCAAGGGCAAGCCGGTGCCGCTGCCCGACGTGGTCTACCCGTATTTCAACCACAACGACCATTCTTATTTTTCCCTCGCCATCGTGCGCCAGCTGGAGCGGATGGGCTGCCTGATCTACAACAAGGCGGAAACCATCGAGATGGTGCGTGACAAGCTGCACACCCACCAGGTTCTGGCCGAAAAAGGCATCACGTCGCCCAAGACGATGCTGGCCAAATTCCCGGTCGATGACGACATGGTGGAGATGATCGAGCGCACGCTGGGCTTTCCGGTCGTGGTCAAAACGCTCAAAGGCGCGCTGGGCGTCGGCGTGTTCCTGATCGATTCCCCGAAGGCGTTCAAGGACCAGATGGACCTGATCGGCCAGACCGCGCCGGACATCCAGTTGATTTTCCAGCAGTTTGTCGAGGCGTCGAAGGGCCGCGACCTGCGCCTGTTCGTGGTGGACGGCGAACTGGTCGCGTCGATGGAGCGCCGCGCCAAGGAAGGCGATTTCAAAGCCAATTACAGCGCGGGCGGCACGGTGCATGAATTCAAGGCGGACCGTGCGGCGATCGACCTTGCCGTGCGCACGGCCAAGGCGCTGGACATCCAGATCGGCGGGATCGACCTGCTGTTCCTGAAGGACGGCGGGTATACGATTTGCGAGGCGAACACGTTCCCGGGATTCAAGGGGCTGGAAAAAGCGTCCGGCATCAACGTGGCCGAAAAAATCTTCCAGTCGATGGAGCGCCGCCTGAAAGCGCACAAGCTTTCCAGGCAGACGCAGCACGTGGTTGACGCGGTTCCGTCCGTAATCGAGCCTGCGAAGAACATCGTCATCAAGTTTTTCGACCACGCCAAGAACCTGATGGGCAAGAAGGC
>JBDHTU010000072.1:0-7647 GCA_039808805.1 Micavibrio sp. | reverse complement strand
TTCATCACGTAAACATATTGATAAGAGGCCACGATCTGTCGTCCTTCATGCCATGGATTTTGCCGGAGAAGTGATTTAGCATAGGTCGAATACAATGCGAAGCCAGCTTTTGGAAGGGTTTTTATGCCGACTGAGACAAATAAAGGGTCGCTGACTTCCCTGACGGAAGCCAACCGCGACCGGGTGGCCCGTTCACGGCATGGCGGGCTCGGCGCGGCCGGCTATATCAGCCGAAGCGATAGCGCCCAGGCCCATTCCTTCCTGTCCAGCCCCGGGGAAGTGGCTGTGATAGACCCGCCGGCCTCGGGATTTCCCGATTTCGAGATCGGCGTTGCGTGGGACAATGTTGCGGTCGAACAGGAAACCGGCTTGTTTCAGCGTATATTTAAGAAGAAAATCCTGAAAGCGGGCGTGGACCTTGACCTTGGCTGCCTTTACAAGCTGAAAAACGGCCTGCGCGGCGGCATGCAGGCTTTTGGCCGGGAACATGGCGTTTTACACCGGGAGCCGTATATCGAACTCAGCGGCGATGAGCGGCGCGGTGACAAGGAAGGCCATGATGAAGTCCTGACCGTCAACGGCGCGTATTGGGACGAGATCGAGGAAATCCTGATCTATGTCTATATCTACGGCGGGGTGGACGACTGGGCTTCGGTGCGCCCGCAGATTCAGGTCCGGGTTCCGGGCCAGCCGCCGATGGTGGTAACGCTGAGCACGCGCCACAGCGAGATGGAAGTCTGTGCGATCGCGGGCCTTGAAAATGTCCGCGGCGGCATCAAGCTGACCAGCTATCTGGAATATTTCCCCGGTCATGCGGAAATGGACCGTGCCTTCGGTTTCGGCCTGTCCTGGGAAAGTGGCAGCAAGGACCCGGAATAATTATACTGGATAAGGCGCGCACCGCGCGGTAAAATTCATGAAATTTCTGAAGGATATAGCATGAGCGATATGCATGACGACGATAATTACGAAGATCCGCATCCGTCGGTAACCATGCCCGATGCCGCGCTGATCCGGGTCAAGAAAGGCGAAGAGATCAACATCACGCGCCTTGATCCCACCATTCGCGATGTTACGGCCGGGGTCGGCTGGGACCTGAAGAAACTGGACGGGGAACCGATCGATGTCGATGTCAGCGTCTTCCTGCTCGACAAGAACGACAATACCCGTCAGGACGATGACTTCATTTTCTACAACAGTATGACCGGCCGTGACGGCGCGGTAAAACATATGGGGGATTCCCGTACCGGGGCCGGCGACGGGGACGATGAAAAGATTCTCGTCGACCTGATGGGGCTGCCTTTTGAAGTGACAAAAGTCATGTTCGTGCTGTCCATCTATGATCTGGACATGAACCCGAACAATTTCTCCCTCGTTAAAAACGTGTTCTTTCGCCTGACCAACAATGAAACCGGGCTTGAAATTTTCCGGTTTGAACTGGATGACGATATGGGCGCCGGTACGGGCCTTTTGATCGGTTATCTGGAACGGGTGGGATCTGACTGGATGTACAAGGCGCTGGGCGAACCCGTGATAGGCGGGCTTTCAAAGATCGCCAGCGATTACGGCATCGTCGTCCTGCAAAACGTCCGTTCTTAGGATTCGTTAGAAGCCGCGCCCGTTTTTCAGGCCGAGCAAGGCTTGGGGCTTGATTTTCGGCGCCTTGCTGCCGCCGCCCTGGCGGCCGTCACGGAAACGTTCGTTGCCGCCAAGTTCGCGTTCGGCGATTTCATCGAAATCCGGGATATTGTTCATTTTTATTTCCTGAACGCAGGCACTGAAAAAATTACAGCCCTTTTCTTCCCAGTCGTAATAGGCCCCGGTTTCGTCGTTGCCTTTGATTAGAAACTTTACAGGAGACCATTTTCCGTTGGCGACAGGTTTGCAATAAATCCAGCATATTTGCTGAACCGGAGGCGTTCCCGCTTCCGGTTCATCATGCATGACCTGGATTTCGGCTTCTACTTCGTCGCCTTCGTTGTTCATGCGCACTTCGGCGCTGGCGGTCGTCCCCAGGGACGCATCGTAGGCAGACCACGGGCAGGTCTCATAAGGGGAGAGTGCGTATCCCACCCCGAGTTTATCGCAAAGATATTTCAAGTCTGCGCGCATGGCTCTCTTTTGACGATTATAACATGAAAAGTCCAGTAAATTCAGATTTTCCGAACAGTTACGCGGGTATCGCGGAACTGGATGGACAACGCGTCTTCGCCGGATGCCGTTGCAGCATCGGGTATAATATGTCCGTCCGTGCCCCGGACAACGGCAAAACCGCGTTCCAGAATTTTATGAAAAGACAGGGTTTCAAGCATCCTGCCTGCATGAATTAACTGTTTTTCGTAGTTCCTGATCAGATCGGAGCCTGATCTATCCAGGTTTTTACAAAGATTGGCCAGTTGATTTTCCCGTTCTGCAACAAGCCTGTCCGGCCGCCCCGGCGCCAGCCGTGCCAGTGCGCCCGTTTTCTGCGATAAAGCGACATCAAATCCATGGCGCAGGGCGCGGGCGGCCTGTTGCACACCATGGCTTTTGCTTTCCAGCACATGGCGCGGATGGGGCGGTTGCAGCGGGGCCAGCAGCGATGCTTTGCGTGCAACGGTCTTTTCGAGAGCATGCCCCAGTTTCGTGCCGAGGATATCCACGTTTTGCGCCCGGATTTCGAGCAGGCGGGACGGGTCTCCCAGCTTTGCGCCCAGCGTGTCGAGGCGGGCGGAGAGTTCGCGCACCCGGCGCAGCATGCCGCCTGTCAGGCGCTGCCCGTCATCCGTTGTTTGCGCCAGAAGATTGAGGCGGACGGGCACCGCGCGTTCGGCCGCCCCGGTCGGCGTCGGTGCCCGCAGATCTGCAGCATAATCGATCAGCGTCGTGTCCGTTTCATGTCCCACGGCGGAAATCAGCGGGATTTGCGATTCCGCGGCGGCGCGCACGACATCTTCGTCGTTGAATGCCATCAGGTCTTCCAGCGAGCCGCCGCCGCGGGCGACAATCAAAAGGTCAGGCCGCGGGATGCGGCCCTTGCCGTCAAGCCGGTTGAACCCCCGGATTGCGGATGCGATTTGCGCGCCCGCGCCTTCGCCCTGCACGGCGACAGGCCAGACGATGACATGACGCGGGAAGCGTTCGGAAATGCGGTGGATGATGTCGCGAATGACCGCACCGGTCGGGGAGGTGACGACGCCGATCACGTTCGGCAGGAACGGCAATGGCTTTTTGCGGGATTCGTCGAACAATCCTTCCGCCGTCAGTTTTTTGCGGCGGTCTTCCAGCATTTTGAGAAGTGCGCCTTCGCCGGCAAGTTCCAGCGATTCTATGACAAGCTGGTAGCGGGAATTTTTCGGATAGCTCGTCATCTTGCCGGTGACGATGACTTCAAGCCCGTCTTCGGGCCGGATGGAAAGGCGCGCCATGGTGCCCTTCCAGCAAACGATGTTAATGCAGGAGTCCTCATCCTTCAGGTCGCCGTAAAGATGTCCGGACGAAGCAAGTTTCAGGCCCGACAATTCGCCGCGCACGCGTACGCGCCCGTAAGTTTCTTCCAGCGTCCGCTTTAGGGAAAAGGCGAGTTCGGACACGCTCATTTCCGGAACGTTGGTGCGATGCGCGGTTTTTTCCGCGGCTGTAAACAGGTCGTCTGCGCCCATGGTCTGTGATACTATAGGCTGCCGTTCCAAAGCTCAACAAGGACTCCGGAAAACCCATGCCGCAAAGCCTCTCGCCCTATCTGTTTCGTTCGGAAAAAGACTGCGTACAGGATCTGGTGAATACGCTGGATTGGGACGGGGAGCGGGCGCATCGCGTATCCCAGAAGGCTGCGGAAATGATCGCCGCCATGCGTGGCCGCAAACGCAAGGCAGGCAGTATCGAATCCTTTTTCCAGACTTACAGTTTGAGCAGCAAGGAAGGCATCGCCCTCATGACGCTGGCGGAGGCGTTGCTGCGCATCCCGGATACGCGCACGGCCAACGCCCTGATCCGCGACAAGATCACCCGCACGCAATGGCTGAACAAGGACGGGGTGGTTGATGACTGGCTTTTGCGGATGGCGGGACTCGGGCTTTCGGCCACGCGTTCCACGCTCGACAGCCCCTTGTCAAAACTGGGCGAGCCTTTGATCCGCAAGGCACTGATGGAGGGGATGAAGGTTTTGGGCGGGCAGTTCGTTCTCGGCCAGACGATCGGGGAAGCGCTGAAAAATGCTGCAAGCTTGCAGGGGCAAAAAAAGCTTTTATTTTCTTACGACATGCTGGGCGAAGGCGCCCGCACAGAAGAAGATGCGGAGATTTATTACCGCGCTTATGAATCGGCCCTGGAAGAAATCGGACAGAAAGACAGCCGTCACGATCGTGGCGGCGCCCCCGGTATTTCGGTCAAACTTTCGGCCCTGAACCCACGTTACAGCGCTTCGCAGGAGGCGGACTGCGTTCCCGATCTGACGCGCAAGCTTTCGGCGCTGTGCCGCAAGGCGGCGGCGCTGGGGCTATGCCTGACCGTGGATGCGGAAGAATCCGAACGGCTGGAAACCTCTCTCAAGATCATCCGGCCCGTCATAGAAGATATTACCCTGACGGGCTGGGACGGGTTCGGGCTGGCGGTGCAGGCTTACGGCAAGCGCACGCCGCAATTGATCGACAATCTCGTCGAACTGGCGCAGGAAAACGGCAAGCGCATCCAGGTCCGCCTTGTCAAAGGCGCGTATTGGGATGCCGAAATCAAGCGGGCGCAGGTCAAGAGCCTTGCGGACTACCCGGTTTTCACCCGCAAGGCGCACACGGACCTTTGCTATCTCGTCTGCGCACAAAAATTGCTGCACGCCCGCCGGTTTGTTTACCCCATGTTCGGCACGCACAATGCCCACACGGTCGCCGCCATTCTCGATATGGCGGGGGCCGAGCGTGAAGGGTTCGAATTCCAGCGGCTCTACGGCATGGGCGATGCGCTTTACGATGGTGTGCTTGAACAAGGGGATATACCCGTGCGGATTTACGCGCCCGTCGGCGTGCACCGTGATTTGTTGCCCTATCTGGTCCGCCGCCTGCTGGAAAACGGGGCCAATTCGTCTTTCGTGAACAAGGCGTTCGATACGGCGGTGCCGCCGGAGAGCCTGACCGCGGACCCGTTGGAGCAGGCCTTGTCCGGACGCGGCGCCCCGCATTCTGCCATTCGTTTGCCTTCGCGTATTTTCCCGGACCGGCTGAATTCCAGGGGGCTGGATCTTGACGATGCGCCGACCCTACAAAAGCTGCAGCAGGACATGGATGCCGCGCTGGATAGGCGGGAAGTCGTTTGTGCTTCTGTCATCGATGGGCGCCTTGAAAAATCCGGCAATTTTTATGAAGTCCTTAATCCTGCAAATACAGATGAACGGCTCGGCACGGCCTATGCCGCAAACGATCAAATGGTGCTTCAGGCTTTTTTTACCGCGGAAAAAGCGTTTCCCGGATGGAACGCTACCCCGGCATCGCAGCGGGCCGCCATTCTGGGCCGGATCGCTGATCTATATGAGGAGAATATGCCACTTCTGATGGCGCTGTGCGTGCATGAAGCCGGAAAAACCCTTCCCGATGCGCTGGCGGAGGTGCGGGAGGCCGTCGATTTCTGCCGTTATTATGCTGCGCTCGGCGGTAAGGATTTTGATGAAAACGGCCAAAATCTGCGGTCTTATACGGGTGAAAGCAATAAAATTGTGCTGCAGGGCCGCGGCGTCTTCGTCTGTATATCGCCATGGAACTTTCCGCTGGCCATTTTCACCGGGCAGGTTGTGGCCGCGCTGGTTGCGGGCAATGCTGTGCTTGCCAAGCCGGCGGAACAAACTCCGTTCGTCGCCGGGTGCGCAGTTGAACTGATGCACAAGGCCGGGGTGCCGCGCGGCGTACTGAACCTCATCGTCGGTGACGGGCGCGTGGGCGAATGGCTGGTGCAGCATCCGGCCGTTGCCGGGGTCGCCTTTACGGGGTCTACACAGGTTGCCTGGGCCATCAACCGGGCGCTGGCGGCCAAAGACGGCCCCATCGTGCCGCTGATCGCCGAAACAGGGGGGCAGAACGCCGTCGTGGCGGATTCCTCTGCCTTGCCGGAACAGTTGATCGATGATGTGGTGCTCAGCGCGTTCGGCTCTGCCGGGCAGCGCTGTTCTGCCGCGCGCCTGTTGTTCATACAGGAAGACATTGCGGACAAGACCATAAAAATGCTGCAGGGGGCCATGGCCCGGCTCGCCGTGGGCAACCCGCGTTTTTACAGCACGGATGTTGGCCCTGTTATCGATGAAGAAGCCTTGGCTGCGTTGCAACGGCACAAGGTCTATATGGATGGGGTCGGCAGGAAACTGGCCGAGGCCCCGCTGCCGGAAGAGATGCGCCGCCGCGGTCATTTCTTCGCTCCGGTTGCTTATGAAATCGACGATTTGTCGCATTTAAAAGGGGAGGTCTTTGGCCCGTTCCTTCATGTGCTGCGTTATCGCGCGGAAGAACTGCCCGCCCTGATCCGGGCATTGAACGATACCGGTTATGGGTTGACGTTCGGTATGCATACGCGGATCGATGCGGCGGCCGAAGAGGCTGTGCGGGCGGTCAACGCCGGCAATATCTACATCAACCGCTCCATCATCGGCGCCGTGGTAGGGGTTCAGCCGTTCGGCGGCAACGGCCTGTCCGGCACGGGGCCAAAGGCCGGCGGGCCGCATTATCTTTACCGTTTCGCGTCCGAAAAGGCGGTTTCCATCAACACGACCGCGGCGGGCGGCAACACCTCCCTTGTCATGCTGGAGGAATAGGGGCATAGTGCCCTCAAATCATTGAGAGAGAAGGGGCTTTTCATGAAAGTACTTCTGATTGGGTCCGGCGGCCGCGAACATGCGCTGGCCTGGCGTCTGGCGAACAGCGAAAAATGTGAGGCCCTGTACTGCGCCCCCGGTAATCCGGGGATGGAAGAAGCCGGGGAATGCGTTGCCATCGCCGCCGACGACAAGGCGGGTCTTGTGGATTTCGCGCGCAACAAAAATATCGATTTCGTCGTAGTCGGCCCCGAAGGGCCGCTTGTCATCGGTCTTGCGGATGACCTTGCAAAGGCAGGAATTGCCGTTTTCGGTCCAAGCGCTGCCGCCGCCCGCCTCGAAGGGTCCAAAGGCTTTACCAAGGATCTGTGCAGCAAATACGATATTCCGACAGCGGCTTACGGCCGTTTTAAAGAGATTGATCCTGCCTGCGACTTTATCCGCAAAACCGGCGTTCCTATCGTTATCAAGGCGGACGGGCTTGCAGCCGGCAAAGGCGTCATCATCGCCCAGAGCCTCGAAGAAGCCGAAACCGCTGTTCGCGACATGCTGTCCGGCAACAGCTTCGGCAAGGCTGGGGCGGAGATCGTGATCGAAGAATATCTCGATGGGGAAGAGGTAAGCTTCTTCGCCCTGACGGACGGAAAAACGGTCCTGCCCTTTGCTTCGGCGCAGGACCACAAGCGGGTCGGGGACGGCGACACAGGCTTGAACACGGGCGGCATGGGCGCCTATTCGCCCGCGCACCTGCTGACGCATGACCTGCAGCAAAAAATCATGGAACGCATTATCCTGCCGACCGTGCGCGGGATGGAGGCGGAAGGCTGCCCGTTCCAGGGCGTTCTCTACGCCGGGGTCATGGTGGTCAAGGACGATCC
>JBDHTU010000071.1:0-7676 GCA_039808805.1 Micavibrio sp. | reverse complement strand
CCGAACAGATCGAATGCAATTCGGACAAGGTCAAAGGCCTTGTTTTGAAGACCTGTTTCCTCAAGAAAGCCTAGGCTTATTATGCTTGACATAGTATCGACGCGCGAGGTATGCCAAGCGCATGTTGGAGCGTTTACGTATAGAGTTTGATAGACTGCCGTCATGGGCGCGGATTCCGTTAGGCGCTGCCGCGATGGCAGGTGCTTTTGCATTGACCGAAGAATTTCAGGAAAGAACAGGTCTTGGCGCTGTTGTAGAGCGGGCTTGGGAGCCTGTATTGCAACCGCCGGTTTATCATATAAAACAAGGTATGAAGCGCGCGCGGAAAACGCCCGTTGACGTTAAAAATCTCGAACTTGCCGATCCTTTTGCCTATAGAGTTTAGGCTCGCTTTTTAAATATGTATGACCCGGCCGTCATCCCGACCACGGCGGCGGCGAAACCTGCGAGCTGCGGCGGGCAAATACCTTCCGGCGCGATAATCTCGCACGCTATCCATACACCGATGCCAAGCACGATGGATGTCATGGCTCCGCCCTCGCTGCTCCGCTTCCAGAACAATCCGGCGAATAGCGGCGTAATGGCGCCGACCAGCGTGACCTTATAGGCATTCTCCACCATTTCGAAAATCGACAATTCGCTGTTGAGTGAAATGCCAAGCACGATGGCCGCGAAGCCAAGCACGCACAGCCGGATCATACGCAGGAATTTTTTGTCATCCATATCCGGCATAAAACCGCGCAGGATGTTTTCGGCAAATGTGACAGACGGGGCAAGCAATGTTCCAGATGCGGTCGACATAATGGCGGAGAGCACCGCGCCGAAGAATACGATTTGCACCCACATCGGCGTGTGTTCGAGGATCAGCGACGGCAGGATGATTTGCGAATCTTCCTGCAATTGCTGCTCCACGATCTCCGGCTGGATGACGAAGGCGGAATAGGCGAGGTAGATCGGGATGAAGGCGAAGAGCAGGTAGAGGACGCCGCCGCTGATCGTGCCGTATTTCGCGGCGCGTTCGCTCTTGGCGGACATCACGCGCTGGAACACGTCCTGTTGCGGGATGGAGCCGAACCCCATGGTTATCCATGCTGCGACGAAAGCGAGGATTCCGGAAAGCGTTAAATCAGGCAGGAAATTATCGAATTTTCCCGCCGACGCGGCGGCGTCGATCACCACGTCCGCGCCGCCCGCGACATCCGTAATATAAAATGCGATGACGGCGAGGCCCGCGACGATCACGATCATCTGCAGGAAATCGGACAGGGCCACGGACCACATGCCGCCGAAGATCGTATAGATGAGCACGATGCCAAGGCCGAGCGCCATGCCCCATTCCTGCGGAATGGCTCCATGCGTCAGCAAATCGAAAACGAGGCCGAGCGCCATGACCTGCGCGGCAACCCATCCCAAGTAGGAAATGCAGATGCAAACGGAGACGAGCAGTTCCACTTTGCGCCCGTAGGTGCGCTTGTAAAAATCGCCGATGGTCAGGAGCTTCATGCGGTAAAGCGGCACGGCGAAAATCAGGCCGACGAGTATCAGGCAGAGCGATGCGCCGAACGGGTCGGACACGACGCCGCCGAGCCCTTCTTCGATAAAGGTCGCGGGGATGCCGAGAACGGTTTCGGAGCCGAACCATGTCGCGAAGACGGTCGCGATGGTGATATAGAGCGGAAGCGAACGTCCGGCGACGACGTAATCCGTGGAGGAATGAACGCGGCGGGCGGCATAAAGGCCGATCGCGATGGAAACGAACATGTAGAAAAAGACGAAACCAAGCAGCATGATTTTTTCCCTTATACTTTGTTCACGGCAGATGGCGGATAAGTCTGTCCATGCCGTTCAAGGCAAGAATTTCACTGTAATTATGAACGATGTCTTTTTGGCCATCTTCAAAAATTACAGTCATATGGAATAGGGTATCCGGATAGGATTTTGTTGAATAGCGCGGCTCTATAACAAGGGCCATATTATCCCCTATAGTCTGTGCCTGACCGGAATTTATAAAGGTGCGGTTATCGGAGATGGATTTTGCGCATTCCTCGCTGCTTTGTCGGGATATGTCCTGAACGTGCAAAGGAATGGTGTGGCCGATATTGTATCCCGAAGAATCGCTTTGGCTTTGAACGTTGGAACTTGAAAGCCCTCGTATGGTTCCTGCGTTTATTGCTACGTGGTAGAGGTCCTTCATCGCCATGCCGGAACAGGCCGCTTGCGCAACGTCAATCGTTGCAAGCAACGCATTTTCAAGATGCTCGATAATACCGGGATTCGATCCGCGATAAAGGCACAGGCCCCAATCGCCTATATAGCCTGTTTGACGGTCTACGGGAGACGCATAGGCGAAAAGGATATCTTCCTCGCCAATAGGCGTGTTTTGGGGCCATGTCGATTCTTCGCGAAAAGATGCTTGGCGCAACGCGGCATAATCATCTTCTGCCTTACATGACGTGCAGATAATGCCGCCTGGTGGAGGGGTGTACCAGCCGGTTTCGCGTAGCTGCGGATTGTGTCCAAGTTCGGAGAGCCAGCAATCCCTTAAATTGCTTTCCGTGAAGTCCGGCGTTCCTTGAAGTTTTTGGTAGGCTTTTATAAAGGCTTTGCCGGTGCCTTGTCTCAGATCTTTGATCCTGGACAGTGTATCAGGCACGTTTCTTTTCCGCCTTTATGCCGAAATATTCCGCGGCGTTTTCGAAGATTTGCAAACCGTCCGCGGATTCCGGCAAGGGCTTGCCTTCGCGCTGCGCCTTGTCTTTCAGGCGGGCGTAGTCGTCGCGCTGCCAGGTGAACATGCCGCGTTCGGGGTGGGGCATCAGGGCGAGGACGCGGCCCGTCGGGTCGGTGATGCCGGCGATATCGTCCGTCGCGCCGTTCGGGTTGAACGGGAATTCGCCCTTGGCGTTTTCCCATTTAATGTCATCCTGAGCATAGCGAAGGATCTCCCGAGATCCTTCAGTCGCTTGCGCTCCTTCAGGATGACAGGAAGAGGGTTTCACAAACCGCAGGGCGATCTGTTTCATATCCTGAATGGTTTTCAGCGTCGTGTCCGCCATCATAAAGCGGCCTTCGCCGTGGGCGACGGGGATGTGAAGCTTCGTGCCCTTGGTCAGCCACGGGGAATTCGTGTCCTGCACCGCGACATCGACCCAGCGGCATTGGTAGCGGGCGGTGAGGTTGTGGGTGACGGCCACGAACCGTTCGCCGTATTTCTTGTCGATGGCGGGGGCGAGGCCGAGATTGGCGACGATCTGGCAACCGTTACAGATGCCGAGCGTCAGCGTGTCGCGCGCTACGAATTTTTGCAGGTGATCCCACAATGTCAGTCGCATCTTCTGCGCAAACGCGTTGCCCGACCCTGTGTCATCGCCATAGGAGAATCCGCCAGGAATGCATAGAACCTGAACATCGTTCAACTCATCCGGGTTTTCGGCGAGGTCGTTGATGTGGCGCACTATTGATTGAAAGCCCGCCGTTTCGAAGGCGAAAGACGTTTCTTCTTCGCTGTTAATGCCGTAACCGGTGAGGATGAGGGATTTTGCGGTCATGTGAGGATTCCTTTTTGAAACGCAAAGGACACGAAGTCACGCAAAGTTTTTATTTGAACCGCAAAGTAAAATAAAGGAAGACAAAGTTTTTTTATAAATGCTTTTTTTAAACTTTGTGTTTTTTGTGGTTTTAAAATTTTACTTTGCGCGACTTTGCGCGACTTTGCGTTTGAATTCATCATTTTAAAAATCTTCTAAAGGGTATTTGTAGGCGGTTTCGAGGTCTGCAATCGTCGTTTCGATGCCATCGAACGACAAAACGGGCCTCTCCGTGATCGTGCCGAGGAAATGCGCGTCATCGCCAAATAAGAATTCAACATCCTGTTTGTGTTTCGGGTCGATGGTGATAACCACGCGGCCCGTACTCTCAGAGAACAGGAACTTGTCAAGGCGGATGGCGGAGAGAATCCGCAAATCCATGCCGAGGCCGGACGCGATGCATTTCTTCGCCAGCGCGACGCCGAGGCCGCCGAGCGTGACGGGCAGGGCGGAGGCGATCCAGCGGTTCTTGTTCGCTTTGCCGATGGCTTTGTACAGCGCGAGGTTGCCCTTGCCGTGCGTCTCCGGAACGTTCGAGCCCGTTTTGCCGTGCATCGCGTAATATTCCGATGCGCCGAGTTCGTCGCGCGTTTTGCCGAGAACATAGACGAGGTCGCCCGCCATTTTCGGGTCGAGCGAAACAGCCTGATCGACATGCTCGACGACGCCGATGCCGCTGACGAGCAGGGTCGGCGGAATGGAAATCTTCACGGGATTGTCGTTTCCGTCATATCCCTTGAAATCGTTGAACATCGAATCCTTGCCGGAAATGAACGGCGTGCCGTACAGCACGGCGAAATCATAGATCGCTTCGCAGGCGCGTTTCAATTGCCCCAGCCGTTCGGGTTCTTCCGATGAGCACCAGCAGAAATTGTCGAGGATCGCCAGATGGTAGATCGGGCATCCGGCGGCAACGGCGTTCCGCACGGCGATATCGAGCGACGCAGCCGCCATGTGATAGGTATCGATGTCCGAGTAAAGCGGGGCGAGGCCTTGGCTCAAAACCACGCCGCGCGGGTTGTTCAGGACGGGGCGCGATACCGTGGCTTCCGCGAACACGCGGCCCGGTCCCTGAAGCGGGCCGAGGACGGCGGAGCCCTGCACGTTGTGATCATATTGCGTGGCGACGAATTCCTTCGAACAGATATTGAGGCGCGACATCATGGCGATCAGGGTTTTGGAATAATCGGCAGGTGCTTCCAGTTCCGGTTCAGCTTCGCCGCCGCGGGTAAAGGTCGTCTTGAGCGGCGTTTCCGGCACGCCGTCATGGAGGAAATCCATGTCGATGTCCATCACTGTTTCGCCATGCCATGTGACATGGCATTTTCCGCTGTCGGTGAAGGCGCCGATGACCCAGCTTTCGACGCCGCGTTTTTCGAGCAGGGATTGCAGCTTTTCGATATTCTTCGGCGGAACGGCGAGAGTCATGCGCTCCTGGCTTTCCGAAATCCATATCTCCCACGGCTGCATGCCCGGATATTTCAGCGGTACCTTGTCGAGTTCGACGGTGAAGCCGTTCGTATCGCCGCCCATTTCGCCGACGGAGGACGAAAGCCCGCCCGCGCCATTGTCGGTGATGGCGTTGTAGAGGCCGAGATCGCGGATGTCTTTGATAATGGCGTCGGAGAATTTTTTCTGCGTGATCGGATCGCCGATCTGCACCGCCGTTGCAGGGGAGCCTTCGTCGAGCGCGACGGAGGAGAAAGTCGCACCGTGAATCCCGTCGCGCCCGACCTTGCCGCCGATCATGACAATCAGATCTCCGACCTGCGCCTTTTTCTCATGGCCTTTCTGGCCGTTGATGTCGCGCGGGATTACGCCGACGGTTCCGGCGAAGACGAGCGGTTTTCCGGCGTAGCGGTCATCGAAATAGAGAAAACCCTGAGGTGTCGGAATGCCGGAACAGTTGCCGCCGTGGTTCACGCCGTGGATAACGCCTTTCATGATGGTGGCGGGCGAGAGTGCTTTGTTCACTTTGCCTTTACCGCGATAGAAATCAGGATTGGAATTCGGGTCGGCGAGGCAGAAGCCGTAGCGGTTCAGAACCGGTTTTGCGCCTTTGCCGAAACCAAGGCAGTCGCGATTCACGCCGACGATGCCCGTAATCGCGCCGCCGAACGGGTCGAGCGCGGAGGGGGAGTTGTGGGTTTCGACTTTGTCGGTGATGAGCCATTCATCGTCGAACACGATGCCGCCGGAATTGTCCTTGAAGACGGACACGCAAATATCGTTCTTGCCCTTGGCAGCGCGGATGTCCTGCGTGGCGCGTTTGATATAGTGCTTGTAGAGTCCGTCCTTCACATCGTCGATGGGCGAGGCGAAGATCGTGTGCTTGCAATGCTCCGACCATGTCTGCGCCAGCGTTTCGATTTCGATGTCCTTGGCGGGGCGTCCCAGTTTTTTGAAATAATCCTGTACCGCCTTCATATAGAGAAGCGACATGCCGAGCGGCCCGCGGCGCGTGCCGTCGGCGTTCCTGATCCCGTCCTTGCCGATGGCGGCGAGGTCTTCGTCGGGAATATTCAGGTCGATATCGTCGGCGACCAGATGGTCGTTGGAGAGGCGCACCTTCGGCACGACGACATCCATGCCTCCGTCTTTTTTATAGGAGGCGGCATCCTTAATCGCGGCGCGCTGGATTAACGGGTTATGCAGCGTCGCTGCGATATTTTTTACATCGCGTTCGTCCAGCCTGCCTTTCAGCAGGATAACCTGCGAAGAATAAACCGGCTGGTTGTCATTCAGGGTCAGGGCGGACAGCTCGGAGACGGTGTGGCCGATATTGTCCGTCACGCCCGGCAGGAATCCGATTTCAACGGCCCAGTCGAAATCGCCTTCATCGCCGCGCGTCAGCAGTTTCTGCGTCACCGGATTGACGAAGGATCTCGAGAGCGCCGCGACATTGGCAGGATTTTCGATATCGTGTTCGACGGTGTAAACATCGACGATTTTGGCGGAGACGGATTTACCGGAGCGGGCGAGGTTGGCCTCTAGGACCTCGGCGCGGCCGTCTTCGGCGATGGTGATGACTTCGATGCGTTGCGACATAAGGTTTTGTACCTACGAACACCGCGGAATTCAAAGAAAAAATGCCTAAAATCCAGCGTCATCCCGACCGTAGCGCGAGCGAAGTGGAGGGATCTGGCATCGTAGAGGGAGATCCCTCGGCTTCGCTCGGGATGACAGCCCAAAGGCTGTCATTTCCACGGCTCCATCGCGGCGTAGAGCATGATGCCCGTGGCGATGGCGAGGTTCAGGGAATCCGCCCGCCCGTTCATGGGCAATTTGACCGTCTGGTGAACCGCATTCTGGAGCGTTTCGGTGATGCCCGCCTGTTCGTTCCCCATGACGAGGATGAGCGGCTTTTTATAGTCGGCCTCCCGGAAATCGACGGTTTTGTCATTGAGGGCGGTGGCGATGATCGACCCGGGCCATGTCACGGTCAGGTCGAGGAATTCGGCGCGGGAGCAGGGGACGATCGGAATCGAGAAGATGGAGCCCATGGTGGCGCGGGTTGCCTCGACCGAAAACGGGTCGCAGCACTGGCCGATCAGGATCACGCCGTCTGCGCCGACGCCGTCCACCGTGCGGATGATCGTGCCGAGATTTCCGGGGTCGCGGACTTCCTCGAGCGCCACCCAGCATTTCGATTTGTTCGGATTGATGGCGGCGAGGTGGCTGAATTTCTGTTTGAACACCCCCATCACCATCTGCGGGTTTTCCTTCCGAGAGAGTTTTTCGAGCACCGCTTCGCCGACCTTCAGGCAGAGGCCGCCGCGGGCGGAGGTTTCATCGATCGCCCGCTGTAATTCATCACCTACATCGGCCTCGTCGGAATAGACGAGCTGTTCCGGCACGTTGCCGCAATTGATCGCCTCGATGACCGAACGCAACCCTTCGGCCACGAACAACCCCGTTTCCTTGCGGTACTTGCGTAGGAACAGCGAGTTGATCAACTTGATCTTGGGGTTGGACGGAGAGGTTATGTGTTCGATGCGGGCCATTATGCGCTCCACCGGGCGAACATAGACGTGGCCAGCGGGCGTTTGCCGGTTTTGTCGGCCAGCAATAATTCTCCGTGATCGATTG
>JBDHTU010000070.1:0-7730 GCA_039808805.1 Micavibrio sp. | reverse complement strand
CTGCCCGTGACCGCGACGTTGCGGACGGCAAGGCCCGATAGCGCGCCGCCGCCGTTTTCAAAGGCGTGGATGCCGTGCCGGTCCGCGTTCTCCACCGTAAAACCCGTCAGCAGGATGTCCGACGCACGGATCGTCACCCCGTCGCCGCCCGGATTGAGGTTGGTGATCTTCGGCGCGGCCCCGGCGGCGCGCAGCAGCGTGCCGGTGTAATTCGCGCCCGTTGCGACCGTAAAGCGCCCGCCGTCATAGACGAAGTTCGAGCCCGCGCCGATCACCTGCGCCCCCGTCTGGGTGAGGGTCAGCCCGTCCTGCATGTTCGTCGTGCCGCCGGTGCCGGAGGCGATATAGAGAACGCCGTGCGCCCGGAGCGCGGCCTGCGCGTCGTGGAGGTTGTTGAAAGGGCTTTCCAGCGACCCGTCGCCGTTCACGGCTTGCGCGTTGTCGACATAGACCACCTGCTGCGCCTGTCCCGTCGCGGCGCTCAGCACCGGGACAAGGCGGTCCGCGCCCACCGTAACCTCCTTCGTTTGCGTGACGATGTCGATATCGCGCACCGGCGAGGCCGTCATTCTTGCGGCAACGCCCTGCGGCTTTTGCGCCGGCCCGCCGAAGGGCAGGGTCAGCCGCGCCCCGACCCATCCCTGCCGCCCGCGCTCGTCGTCATACTGGCCCTCGGCGGTCAGGGCGATGTTCTCGGTCAGCTGGAGCGTCGCCCGCGCCCGCACGCCGTCCAGCGAGGGCGCATCCTCGCCCGCAAAGGAAAAGGCCCCGGCGTGGAGCCAGAATTGCGTGTCCGGAATCCTGAACCCGGCCTCCGCGTCGCCGCCGTAAAGCGGGATCTCGCGCAGGGCGCGCTGCGCCGTTTGCTGCGCGAAAATGCCCGTCCCCTGCAGGAACGGTGCGGAGATCCCGCCGCCGCGCGCCAAAGTCTCGACGTCGCCCGTGAGGGGCGCGTAGCCGTTGGCGCGGACCTCCCAGTCCTGCGCCAGCCATTCCGCCCCGACCGTGACCTGCGAGTGGTATTGGTCCGTGACGCCCGAGCGCTTGCGGTCGAAATAGGCGTAGCCGCCGGCCACGCCCGTTTCCTTCAATACCCGTACGCCCAGGCCGATATTGCCTTCGCGGTTGCTTTGGTCGTCCATCCTGAAACGCAGATCCGAAAACAAAAGCGTGTCCTTCGAACAGGCGAGCGGCATGAACGCCGAAGTCTCCCCGATATCCCTCTGGCTTCCCAGCTTGCCGTCCACGTCCACATGACCCCCGTAATACGGACAAAACGGGGAGAAGGCCAGGGCGGATGCGGGCAGCAGGAAGGTGGACAGGAAAAGGGCTAGCGGGAGTTTTTTATATGGAAAAAGAGGGGGGGGGGATTCACGCATGAAATATATTATCCGATTATTCTGTCTATATATTAGAGAGCCCTTCGATTGTCGCGGGACGCCAGCACGCTGCAACGCAGGGTTGCCCGATTATGCGCCATGTCACGCGCCGGAGACAATTGTTTTCTCCTGTTTTCCTCCGTGAAAACGGGAATTCCGGAGGCGGTCTTTCGGTCAGGTGTGGGTTCATGATTCATGGCCAACAGGCACGGCGTAGAGGTCGTAATCATCCGCGTCTTCGACGTGGACGGAGACGATATCGCCCTGTTTCAGGTGACCCGCGTCGCGCAGATAAACCTTGCCGTCGATTTCGGGGGCGTCGCCTTCGCTTCGCGCGTCGGCACCGCCGCCGTCACCGATTTCATCGATGATGACGGGAATAGTGCGCCCAACTTTTTGTTGCAGCTTTGCCGCGCTGATTTTCTGTTGAACCGCCATGAAGCGTTCAAAGCGTTCCTGCTTCACCTCTTCGGGCACCTGCAAGTTGATTTCGTTGGCAACCGCGCCCTTCACCGGTTCGTATTTGAACGCGCCGACCCGGTCGAGCTGCACGTCCTCCAGCCAGTCGAGCATGAAGCGGAAATGATCCTCCGTCTCGCCGGGGTGGCCGACGATGAAGGAGGAGCGGATGGTGAGGTCGGGGCACATTTCGCGCCATGACTTGATCCGGGCATTGGTCTTTTCCTGATGCGCCGGGCGCCTCATGAATTTCAGCACTTCGGGGTGCGCGTGCTGCAGCGGGATGTCGATGTAAGGCAGGATTTTCCGGTCGTTCATCAGCGGGAAGACCTTGTCGACATGCGGGTAGGGGTAGACATAGTGCATGCGCACCCAGATGCCGAGTTCGCCCAGCGCTTCGCACAAATCCTGAAACTTCGTGGCCCAGCGTTTTCCCTTCCAGCCGAATTCCTGATATTTCAGGTCGATGCCATAGGCGGAGGTATCCTGTGAGATGACGAGCAATTCTTTCACGCCAGCACGGGCGAGGTTTTCCGCCTCCGCAATCACGTGATGGATGGGCCGCGAGACGAGATCGCCGCGCAAAGAGGGGATGATGCAGAAGGTGCAGCGGTTGTTGCAGCCTTCGGAAATTTTCAGATAAGCGTAATGGCGCGGGGTGAGTTTCAGGCCTTCCGGCGGGACGAGATCCAGGAACGGGTCGTGCTGCGGCGGGACGGCCTCATGCACCGCGTTGACCACCTGTTCATAGGCATGCGCGCCGGTGACGGCAAGAACGTTCGGGAACCTGCCGGTTATTTCTTCCGCATTCTTGCCCATGCAGCCCGTGACGATGACGCGCCCGTTTTCGCGCATCGCGGTGCCGATGGCGTTCAGCGATTCTTCCTTCGCCGAATCCAGAAAGCCGCAAGTGTTCACGATGACGACATCGGCGTCATTATACTGGCCGGACATCTGGTAGCCTTCGCTGCGCAGCTTGGTCAAAATCCGTTCGGAATCCACCAGCGCCTTCGGGCAGCCGAGCGAGATCATCCCCACCTTCGGTGCGGTTTTCGGGTTGTCTAAAGAAAGGTCCTGTTTGCCGGTATCGCTCATGGCGCGGACCATACAGGATTCCGGCGATTTTTTGCGAGGAAAATCGTGCGCCACAACGGGGCGGGCGATATTACCGTAATGCCGGGTTTTATCAGTTCGTTCCGTAATTTTTTTAATTCCGGCCCGTGAAAAGGTAAATGTTGGTGGACTAAGTCCACATTTTTACCGCGGGGATGCGGGCTTTTGCCATGCGGCGGGGTGGGGGTGTGGCGGATAAAAACCATTGTTTATTATAGGTTTTATTTCCTATGATGTCAAGATTTTCGGAACCTCAGGCGCTACGAACGGTTGGCAAAATATAACCAGCCAAAGGAGCCTACGATGAGCGAGATACCCAAGGATATTCACGTTTCCCACCCCCGGGGTAACCGGAACGGCGAAGGCCGCATTGCCATTCTCACGGCGGACGGCACTGAGGATCAGGAGTTTTTTTACCCGTATTACAGGTTTCTGGAGGAGGGATACCGCGTTGACGTCCTTACCCCCGATGGCGGCGAATTCAAAGGCAAAAACGGCGCGGGCCTGAAAGACACCATGAAAATCGAGGATGCGGAGCCGGCATCATACGACCTTCTTTACATTCCCGGCGGGAAAGCCCCGGCCAAATTGAAAAAAGAAGAAGAGGCGTTGGCCTTTGTGCGGGATTTTTGTGCGAGCGGCAAGCCGGTCGGCGCGATTTGCCATGGGCCGCAATTGCTGGCGCAGGCGGATGTGATTAACGGTAGGTCTATCGCCGCATGGCCGGAATGCGAGGGCGAGGTGGAAGAGGCGGGCGCGACATTCGTCAATGAAGAATGCGTGACCGATGGGCCTTTTATCACCGGGCGCTGGCCGGGCGACCTTCCGGTGCAGGTGCATGCCGTGCTTGATGCGTTAAAAGGCAAAGCAGGCGGTGCACGGCGTGTCGCATAATTGCTGCGATGATTGTGCAAAAAAGCCGGGAGATTTTCCCGGCTTTTTTTGGATTGCTTCGTCGGCTATGCCTCCTCGCAATGACATAAAGGTGATTGCGGCTCGCAGGACGCCTGGCGTTCTTGGCGGTGAATATGCGGGTGGATGGGATGTGCCGATGGATCCCCGCCTTCGCGGGGATGACGAATGAGGGGCGGGGGATGACGTTGGGGATGACGTTGGGGGATGATGTTAAGGTGGGGTAACGTTGGGAAGGCTGGATAAAGTATGGGGAGCCGGGAATGGGGTGTGAGGCCCCCGGGATAACGAAAGGCGCGTGTGATGCGTAGAGCCGCGGAAATTACAGCGTGTTCGGCGTGGTGGCCGGGGCAGCAGGTTTCAAATCTTCCGGCAGTTTCGCGGGCGGGGCGGCGCCATCGAACATTTCGGGCGGGCTTGCCGGCACGACATCCGGTTTAATAGGGGCCGGGGCCTGCGCCGCCGTTGTTTGTTCCGCCCAGCCGCCGCCCAGTGCTTTGTACAAGTCCACGGCCGCAGCAAGGCGGTCGTTTTTCGTCTGCACGTAATTGTCTTCAGCCAGCAGCATGGTCTGGCGCGTATCGAGCAGCGTCTGGAAGTCGATGGAGCCGACATCGTATTGCTGTTTCGAGAGATCGTATGCTTTGCGGGATTCCGCCAGTGCCGTGGCGAGCGCCGTTTCGCGTTGCTGGGCGGCCTTTTCGCTGGCCAGCGCGTCTTCGACATCTTTGAAGGAAACCAGAACTGCCTTGCGGTAATTTTCCACCAGTTCCAGCTTGCGCGCCCTGGCGAAATCGAGTTGCCCTTCGAGGAAGCCGCCGGAGAAAATCGGCGCGGTCAGGCCCGAAAGCAGGGACAAAGTCGTGGTGGCCGGATCGCCCAGCGGGGTTGCCGCAATCCCGGCGTCGAGGCCGATGGTGACTTTCGGGAAAAAGGCGGATCGGGCGGCGCCGATATCGGCATCCGCCGCGCGCAGATCGGACTCCGCGGAACGAATATCGGGACGGCGTTCGAGCAGCGTCGAGGGCTGGCCCGTCGCGATGTCCGGCACGGCAAGGTTGCGAAGATCCGCGCCCGCGATCTGCAGGTTTTGCGGCGGCTTTCCAACCAGAACGGCCAAGGAGCTGTGCGCCAGCCTGTATTGCTGTTCGATGGCGGCGCGGGAGGCTTCCGTGCTGGCCAGATCGGATTTTTGCTGCGATACATCAAGCAGCGTCGTTGCGCCTGCGTCATAGCGCGCCTGTACGATGCGCAGCAATTCACGCGCGCTTTCGAGGTTTTGATCCGCGATTTTCAGGCGTTCTTTGAGATTGAGGACGTTGAAATAGCCTTTGGCCACGTCGGACATGACGATCAGCGCCGTGGCGTCGCTGGCATATTTAAAGCCTTCGACATCCTGCTGCGCAGATGCAAGCTGCGCGCGGTTGAGGCCGAACAGGTCCAGTTCATACCCGACGGTCAGCCCGGCATCGCCCGTAAAGTCAGACCGGGTTTTTCCTTCGGGCGGGTCGATCCTCTGCCATCCCGCATTGCCGGAAGCGTTGGCTGTCGGCATCAGGGTGGACCCGGCCTGGCGGGCCAGGGCGCGCGCCTGATCGACACGCGCGAGGGCGGCCTTGAGATCATTGTTGGCGGACAAGGCCTGCGTCATCAGGGCGTTCAGTTCGGCGCTGTTGAAATTCTTCCACCAGTCGCGCGCGATAGCAGTGGGGGTGCCGGTGGCTTCGCTCCATGCCGCCGGGGTTTCCACGGCCGGGCGATCATAGGCAGGAATGAAAGAGCAGCCGGATAGAAGCGCGGCGGCGAGAAGCGGGGTTAGAATTCTGTGTCTTTTCATATACGTAACCTTAATTCGCGAAAGGCCATCGCGGGCCTTGTGCGGCACACAATACACCAAAATATTCGATTGAAATAGACCGCCCGGTCAAAAATCCAGTAGCGGGCCAATTTCTTTTTATACGCCCGAAACCGGGAAAGCCTTTCGAGGTTTCGCGTTTCATTCTGTGGTGTGAAAAATCAAGATATGGCGGAGGAGGGATTACTTTGCTGGCGCAAAGTTTCAAACGCTAAGGCTCATTCCATTCGCCAAGCTTTTTGTCGAACACGGCTTCGTTCACCGCCCCATCCGCATATTATAAAACCCCCGTACCGGGGGCTTTAAATATGGCGGAGCGGAGCGTCTAAATGCAGACTTTTTCTCCACTTAAAACTTTGATATTAAATCATTTCGTTTTTATATTAACGGAATGCTATCGAAAAATTTTGTGTTATACAGGAGACAGGAGAATTGGTGGGTTTAATCATGTATCCCACATTGACATTTTCCCACTTCTTTGATACCCTGAAAGAAGAATGGAGGGATATGCCATGACACAGGTCATCCAGCAGCTCAGGCCGGACTCAAAAGGGCGCATCAATTTGGGAAAACTGGCCGAAGGCGTTAGCAGCTTCCGCGCGCGCCGCGCGGATGACGGCAGCATCATCCTTGAACCGTTTGCAGAAGTGCCCGCCCGCGAAAAATGGCTGTTCGATAATCCCGCCGCTCTCGGTGCGGTCAAAGCGGGGCTTGAGCAGGCCACCGTCGGAAAAACGCGCTCTCGCGGCAGCTTCGCTCAATACGCGGACGAAACCATCGACTGAGCGATGACATTCTCCCTAAAATTTACGCCTCAGGCCGAGGCCGATCTGGATACGCTTGAGGCGGATAAAAGTTTGCTCAAGCGGCTAAAATCTGTGCGGAAGACATTGGGTTATCTTGAAACCAATCCGAGACACCCAAGCCTCAACACCCACAAATACAGCGCCCTAACCGGTCCAAACGGCGAGGATATTTTTGAAGCCTACGCTGAGAACAAAACGCCCGCTGCGTATCGGATTTTCTGGTTTTACGGTCCCGACAAAAAAGAAATCACGATTATTGCGATTACGCCGCATCCATAGTTGTATTTAGCTAAAAGACTGCCTTTGGATTCTTTGAGCGGATTTCCCAATCTCGATTCGTACCTTATTAATTCTTCTATTGGCCAGAAGCGCAAAGCCAGTTGCTCCTGCTTTTATAATTTCTTGGTGAGAGGGGATAAATCTGCTGAATTTATCAGGATCTGCAAGAAGATTTATAAGCTCGTTTTTCATGCCTTTCTTTTTGGCGTTTTTAATTACACCTTCCAAAATTTGCATTTGTTCTGCTAGAATTTCTAAAGTTATAGCATTTTTCAAATGTGTAAGGCCGTCTGAATTCTCGTCTATCAAGTCTTCAGAACTTGAATTAAACACAAGATTGTCCAGCACACCACGCACTTCAAGAGCTTTGCGTCCTTCTTCCTTATTTCCACCGTTGTATAAATTGTAGTCGATATTAGTTGTTAATTTGTGTCGCAAATTTATTAGTGTGCTTAATTCCATAGGCTGGCCGTGCTTTAGCGATGAAATATCTAAGAGGATTTCATCCAATGTAGTTATGTTCATCTATATCTTCTCCTAAAATCAAGCCAGATCCATGATAACGTAATAGATGGTGGCACTTTCGCTATGTTTTTTATCCAGTAAAATTGGACTAGAACTGTAAAAATTATAATGCCGAGAAAACCTAAAAAATCAAGCCACTCTGACCCCCATTAAAATTCTTCAAAGTCGGGTCAGGGTCGGAGAATCTGGAGTTAGAGAGAGACTATACGGGGGAGATATCGGAGGTGCGGAAAATTTTGGGAGAGGGTAGGCACGCCGCGAAAGGTTAGGAATACTGGGCTTTCGCAGGGTGGTGGTAAAGCCGGAGACTCGGTTCCTTAAAATCAAATGGCGGAGGAGGGGGGATTCGAACCCCCGATGGGCGTTAACCCATGCCGCATTTCGAGTGCGGTACAATCAACC
>JBDHTU010000069.1:0-7754 GCA_039808805.1 Micavibrio sp. | reverse complement strand
AATTAAGAAGGAATTTTGATCATGGCAATGCGCTGGTACGTACTGCACGTTTACTCCGGGTTTGAAAACAAGGTGGCGGAAACCATCAAGGACAAGGCTCGCAAAAAAGGCCTCGAAGACAAGGTCGAGGACATTATGGTCCCGAAGGAAGAAGTGGTTGAGGTCAAACGCGGCCAGAAGGTCAACACCGAACGCAAGGTGTTCCCGGGTTACGTTCTTGCCAAGATCGATATGAGCGACGATGTCTGGCACATGATCAAGGACACGCCCAAAGTTACGGGCTTCCTCGGCGCGTCGAACAAGCCTGCGCCGATCTCGGAAAAAGAAGCGGCCCGTTTGCTGCAACAACTGCAGGAAGGCGTCGAGCGTCCGCGTTCTTCCATCACGTTCGATATCGGCGAAGAAGTCAAAGTCTCCGAAGGGCCGTTTGCCTCGTTTAACGGCACGGTGGAAGAGGTGGACGAAGAAAAAGGCCGCCTCAAAGTATCCGTATCCATCTTCGGCCGCGCAACGCCGGTGGAGCTGGAATACGGCCAGGTCGAAAAAATCTGATCATGCCTGCGTGTGCGGGAACATCGAAAGCCGCCTTTTCGCAAGGCGGTTTTTTGCTGCAAGCGCTTGCAACACATCATTTTCTTTTCGATGAAGGACGCTTGAGGTACGTTTGATCGTCAACAACGAGATTGAGGATCACATGACGGTCAAAACCGCCAACACCAATCAACGCCAGCCTATTACCAAGCCTGTCAGTTATGGCCTGATGCAGGCCACACCCAAAACAGGGTCCTATGTGCAGACGCAAGGCTGCGGTTTCAATGCCGCCACGACGGATATCATCCGCGGCTCCCATCGCGCGGGGTAGTTCGCTTTGTATCTACCGGATTTACAAAGGCGCCCTCTTGGGCGCTTTTCTTTGAGAACAATGCCATAAATGGTATTGTGAATTTTGCATGGTTGATATATGATTTATGCATAATTTGGTTGTGTTCTCAATTCTTCTTCATCCGCTTCGATCACTTTCTCTTCCTTTGAATTGTTTCAACAGAGGTGGACTCATGTCGAAATATTCCCCGCCGGCGGAGCCGCAAAAAACTGACACAGGCGACCTATCCAAAGCCTTCAGGCTCCCCAGTACTCTCGGGGTCGGAGCCATGAGCCTCAGCGAAATAGCCGCGGCCGTTCACCGGGCGGAAAAACTCGGTGGTTCCGGCAAAACTGTTTATGCCCATGAATGCAGATGACGCGGGAAATCTTGACATAATAGGAAATATATCCTATCATGTTTCATGCCTTTCAAAACACACCGTCCCATCCCGTCAAAAAATATCAAGCCTTTGATTTTACATGAAAACAGGCTTGTCCTGAATAAAAAATCCGCGGAACGAACTGATAAAAACACGGCAAACGAACTATTGGACGCGCGCGGCGGTAAAACAAAAATCCTGCAAACGAACTATTGGAACCGGCCCCGGCGCAATGCCAGAAAATCCTTGCAAAGCCGGGCGTTCGTCCCTATAACCGCCGCTGTTAAGGATTGTGGGAGGTCGTCGAGGCGCTCCAAAGACCATGCTTCGAGCCGTACCACAGCCCTCATTTTAACTGTCTCCCGCCATCGAAAGACCGGGGGATTACAAAAGAGGAAAAAATGGCAAAGGAAGTAACAGGTTATATCAACCTGATCATCAAGGCGCAGGAAGCCAACCCGTCGCCGCCGATCGGACCGGCCCTCGGTCAGCACGGCGTCAACATCATGGAATTCGTCAAGGCGTTCAACGCCAAGACGGCGGACATGGAAAAAGGCACGCCGACGCCTGTCGTTATCACCGTATACAAAGACCGCTCGTTCACCTTCATCACGAAAAAGCCGCCGAACAGCTATTACATCCTGAAGGCGACGAAACTGAAATCCGGCTCCAAGACGCCAGGCAAGGGCGACCCTGCCGGCGTGATCAAGAAAAGCCAGATCAAGGAAATCGCGAAAGACAAAATGGTCGACATGAACGCAAAAGACCTCGATGGCGCCTGCCGCATCATCGAAGGGTCCGCCCGTTCCATGGGCATCGAAGTGGTGGAGGGTTAATCATGGTTGCGAACACGAAGAAAAATAAAGCGATTGCCGCCAAGGTTGACAAGGCCAAAGCTTACACGATCGAAGAAGCCGTAAAAGTTCTGAAAGACTGCGCGAAAGAGCGCAAGTTCGATGAAACCATCGAACTGTCCTTCAACCTCGGCATTGATCCGAAATACCCGGACCAGCAGGTTCGCGGCGTTGTCTCCCTGCCGAACGGTACGGGCGCAAAAGTCCGCGTGGCTGTTATCGCCCGCGACGCCAAGGCTGCCGAGGCGAAAGCCGCTGGTGCTGACATCGTCGGCGCCGAAGACCTGATCGAAACGATCAAGTCCGGCAAGATCGACTTCGACCGCTGTATTGCGACCCCGGACATGATGGGTCTCGTTGGTCAGGTCGCCAAGGTTCTGGGTCCGAAAGGCATGATGCCGAACCCGAAACTCGGCACCGTGACACCGGACGTCAAAAAGGCCGTGACCGATGCAAAAGCGGGCTCGATCGAGTACCGTGCCGAAAAGACCGGGATCGTTCAGGCGGGCGTCGGCAAGGCCTCCTTCGACGATGCAAAACTGGTCCAGAACATCGCATTCATGATCGACACGATTCAGAAGGCGAAGCCGACCGGCGCGAAAGGCAACTACATGAAGAAAGTTACCGTTTCTTCGACGATGGGACCGGGCCTCAAGCTCGACCTGTCGAAGGCCGCATAAACTAATTCTTGACGCCATGGCCCGTTTCATGGTCTATGGCGTCAAGTTTCCTGTCCGAGACTGCATGGGACCTTCGGGTTTAAACATCCTGCATAGATAGAGGAATGTCATTCTGAGCGTAGCGAAGAATCTCAAGAGATCCTTCAGTCGCTTTCGCTCCTTCAGGATGACATCCGAAATCAGGTTTTGGATGGGATGGCTCAAAAGGCCATCTTTTTTATTGATTAAAAGGAATACAGACCATGGCAATGACCAAACAAGAAAAAGCGGCGGAAGTCGCGGCCATTCAGGAAAAGTTCAAGTCGGCCGAGATCCTCGTCCTGACGCAGAACATGGGCCTGAATGCCAAGGCGACCAACGACCTGCGCGTGGCTGCCCGCGCCGCCGGCGTTGACTACCGTGTCACCAAAAATACATTGGCTAAAATCGCGATCAAAGGCACGCCGTTTGAAGTGCTTTCGGACAAGATGAAAGGCCCGACCGCTTATGTAACGGGTACTGACCCGGTACAAACAGCCAAGGTCGTCGCAGAATTCGCCAAGAAGAATGACAAGCTTGTCATCATCGGCGCGAAGTTCGGCGACATGATCATGGACGAGGCGAAAGTAAAGCAATTCGCAACCCTCCCGACGCTCGACGAAATCCGTTCGCAGCTCGTCGGCCTCATCATGGCCCCGGCCCAGCAGATCGCTGCCGTCGTCAAGGCCTATGGCGACAAGGATGGCGAAGCGGCGGCTCCGGCACCCGAAGCGGCGCCTGCTGAATAACCGAATTAACAACCAATTATCTGAACGAAACTTTAAGGAGAACGAAAATGGCTGATCTGGCTAAAATTGTAGATGAACTGTCCAAACTGAGCATCATGGAAGCTGTCGAGCTGAAAACCATGCTGGAAGAAAAATGGGGCGTTACGGCGGCTGTTGCTGCTGCTCCGGCCGCTGGCGCTGCTGCCGGTCCGGCTGCTGAAGAGAAAACCGAATTCACGGTTACTCTGAAAGACGGCGGCGCGAACAAAATCAACGTCATCAAAGAAGTCCGCGCTATCACGGGTCTCGGCCTGAAAGAAGCGAAAGACCTCGTTGAAGGCGCTCCGAAAGTCGTCAAAGCAGACGTCAAGAAAGAAGAAGCCGACAAAATCAAGAAACAGCTGGAAGATGCCGGCGCGAAAGTCGAAGTGGCCTAATTCCGGCTTCGACCTCAACCAAATTCCCCAGCCCGCTTTATAAGGCGGGCTGGGTTTATTTTGGGGGCTTGAAAGACGAAATTTCCGGTATACATAAGACCTGCCCGTGGTGGCTGCAAACCGGGTATCGGAATAAGTTCCAGCCCGGTTAATGTTTTTCTTAACGGATGCTTGACAATTGGTATGCGGTCCTCCATAAAGCGGTTCACGCGAAAGATTCGTAGGCAATGGTGACGGTTATAAAACCGAGACTTTTATAATTCGATCAATAATTTACATCCGCTTCCCCAAAGAGCATGGGGGAATGCGGTTATACCTGTTTTGATGCTTGTAAGAAGGTTGTGAGACACATGAGCGCTAAATCCAGCAAATCCAAGAACATCGCCGATACCCCCCTGAAGAAGAAGGCCAAGCGTATGGCCAAGCCGCCGGTGCGTTCCGCCGACGATGTCAATTCCTTCACGGGCCGCAAGCGCGTCCGCCGTTCCTTCGGCAAAATCCGCGAAGTCGCGCAGATGCCGAACCTGATCGAAGTGCAGCGCGAATCCTACGAGCAGTTCCTGCAGATCGACGTGGACGCCGAAGTGCGCAAAATGCAGGGCCTGCACAAGGTCCTGACCGAAGTGTTCCCGATCAAGGATTTCGCCGACAAGGCCGAAATCGACTACGTCAAGTATGAGCTGGAAGAGCCGAAATACGACACCGACGAATGCCAGCAGCGCGGCATGACCTTCGCCGCCCCGCTGCGCGTCACGATGCGCCTGTCCGTCTTCGATGTCGATGAAGATTCCGGCCTGCGTTCCATTCGCGACATCAAGGAACAGGACGTTTATATGGTGGACATGCCGCTCATGACCGACAACGGTACGTTCATCGTCAACGGCACCGAGCGCGTGATCGTCTCCCAGATGCACCGTTCTCCCGGCGTGTTCTTCGACCATGACGGCGGCAAGACGCACGCGTCCGGAAAATACCTGTTCTCCGCCCGCGTTATTCCTTACCGCGGTTCGTGGCTGGATTTCGAATTCGATGCGAAAGACAATATGTATGTCCGCATCGACCGACGCCGCAAACTTCCGGTGACGACGCTGCTGCGCGCGCTGGATTCCGTATCCTCCGCAAAATACCGCGCCGAGCAGGAAGCCAAGGACAAGCCGATCGATCCGCTGATGATCCAGGGAATGTCGAACGAGGAAATCCTGTCCACCTTCTATGATGTCGTAAAATACGACAAAACGGACAAAGGCTGGAAAACGCCGTTCGTGCCGGGCCGTTACCGTGGCGTGAAGCTGGCGTATGACCTCGTCGATGCGAAAACGGGCAAATCCGTTGTCGATGCCGGTGAGAAGATCACCCCGCGCAAAGCCAAGCAACTGGCCGAGGGCGGCCTGAAAGAAATCCTGGTTCAGGATGAGCAGCTGGCCGGCACCTACATGGCTGAAGACATCTTCGATGGTGCAACGGGCCAGGTTTACTTCGAAGCCGGTCACGAACTGACCGCTGCCGACATGGCGCAACTGGATGAATTCACCATCAAGACGCTGCCGATCCTTGCGATCGACCACCTGAATGTCGGCCCCTATATCCGCAACACGATGATGATCGACAAGTGCGACACGCGCGAAGAGGCGCTGATCGACATTTACCGCGTTATGCGTCCGGGCGAGCCGCCGACGGTTGAATCCGCACAGGCGCTGTTCCACTCGCTGTTCTTCGATCCTGAGCGCTACGACCTCTCCGATGTGGGCCGCGTGAAAATGAACGGCCGTCTGGACCTGCAAACGTCCGACGACCTGCGTATCCTGCGCAAGGAAGACATCCTGGCGATCCTGAAATATCTGCACGGCCTGAAAGACGGCGTGGGCGAGGTTGACGATATCGACAACCTTGGCAACCGCCGCGTTCGTTCCGTGGGCGAATTGATGGAAAACCAGATCCGTATCGGTCTGCTCCGTATGGAACGCGCGATCCGCGAGCGTATGTCGTCCGTCGAGATCGATACCTACATGCCGCACGACCTGATCAACGCGAAGCCGGCTGCCGCAGCCGTTCGTGAGTTCTTCGGCTCTTCGCAGCTCTCGCAGTTCATGGACCAGACGAACCCGCTGTCCGAGATCACGCACAAGCGCCGTCTTTCGGCGCTGGGCCCGGGCGGTCTGACCCGCGAGCGCGCAGGCTTCGAGGTGCGCGACGTTCACCCGACGCATTATGGCCGTATCTGCCCGATCGAAACGCCGGAAGGCCCGAACATCGGTCTGATCAACTCGCTCTCCACCTTCGCCCGCGTCAACCAGTACGGATTCATCGAATCCCCGTACCGCCGCGTCGAAAACGGCAAAGTCACGGACGAAGTGATTTACATGTCCGCGATGGAAGAAGCGAAATACACGATCGCGCAGGCCAACTCCGGCCTCGATGATAAAGGCAAGTTCCAGGACGATCTCGTTTCCTGCCGTAAAGCGGGCGACAACCTGATGGCGACGCCGGATACGATTGAATTTATCGACGTTTCGCCGAAACAGATCGTCTCCGTCGCGGCCTCGCTCATCCCGTTCCTTGAGAATGACGACGCCAACCGCGCGCTGATGGGATCGAACATGATGCGTCAGGCGGTTCCGCTGCTGCGCGCCGATGCGCCGTTGGTCGGCACCGGCATGGAAGCCACGGTCGCCCGCGACTCCGGCGCCGCCATTGCGGCACGCCGTTCGGGGAAGGTCGTTCAGGCGGATGCAACGCGTATCGTTATTCGCGCGACCGAGCAACTGGACGCCGGCGAGCCTGTCGTCGACATTTACAAGCTGTCCAAGTTCCAGCGCTCCAACCAGTCGACCTGCATCCTGCAGAAGCCGCTGGTGAAGGTTGGCGACGACATCCGCGCGGGCGACATCATCGCCGACGGCCCGTCGACCCAATTCGGCGAACTGGCGCTGGGCCGCAACGTCCTCGTCGCGTTTATGCCGTGGAACGGATACAACTTCGAAGACTCGATCCTGCTGTCCGAGCGCATCGTCGCCGAAGACGTGTTCACCTCCATCCACATCGAGGAATTCGAAGTGATGGCGCGCGACACGAAACTCGGCACCGAAGAAATCACCCGCGACATCCCGAACGTCGGGGAAGAAGCCCTTAAGCACCTCGACGAATCCGGTATCGTGCATATCGGCGCCGAAGTCGGCCCGGGCGACATTCTCGTCGGTAAAGTGACGCCGAAAGGCGAATCGCCGATGACGCCGGAAGAAAAACTTCTCCGCGCCATCTTCGGTGAAAAAGCCGCAGACGTGAAAGACACATCGCTCCGCCTGCCTCCGGGCACGCAAGGCACGATCGTCGAGGTTCGCGTGTTCAACCGCCGCGGCGTCGACAAGGATTCCCGTGCGATGGCTATCGAGCGCGCCGAGATCGAACGCCTCGCAAAAGACCGCGATGACGAGCGCCGTATTCTGGAGAACGGTTTCTACGGCCGCCTGAAGGAATTGCTGTCCGGCAAAACGGTAGCAAGCGCGCCGAAGGACGCAAAGTTCAAGAAAGGCGACAAGCTCACCGGCACCGCGCTTGATGAAGTCAAGCATGGCCTGTGGCGCCAGATCGTTGTCGACAACGATAAGACGATGTCGGAAATCGAAGCGATGGGTAAAACCTTCGACGAAGCCGTTGACAACTTAAAAGAGCGTTTCGAAAACAAGGTCGAAAAGCTGCAGCGCGGCGATGAACTGCCTCCGGGCGTGATGAAGATGGTCAAAGTCTTCGTCGCCATCAAACGCAAGATGCAGCCGGGCGACAAAATGGCCGGCCG
>JBDHTU010000068.1:0-7804 GCA_039808805.1 Micavibrio sp. | reverse complement strand
GGCGGCGTCGCATTGGCAGAAGTGCCCGTAGTGGTGGAGTGGCGGAGCACTGTCTGTCCGCCCGTGTCGAAACGAAGTCCGTTCGCAACGCCGGAAACACTGGAGCCGTCATAGCTGATCGCACTGCCGTCCCTTAAGGAAATGTTAGCCTCGACATAAGCCGGTGCGGGATCGCCCGCCATCGCCACGGGTGTCGGCACGCGCGTGTCGCCGATAGCCGGCCCGTTTATGGTTTGATACAAGGGATCGTCATCCCCCCAGCACCAGAGGCTTCCATTCGTCTTCATGCCGCAGGCAATTCCATCCCCGACGGTAATGAGCGCCCACGGTCCAGGATCCCCCACCCGCACAGGAATAGATGATTTCTCTTTCGTACCGTCACCGAGTTGCCCGTCTTCATTGTTGCCCCAGCACCATGCTGATCCGTCCATTTTGATGCCGCATGTACTGGCATTGGTCAAATCGCTTTCCTTGTTGGTAGAAAGTTGGAGCCACGGCCCATCATCCAGAACTTTTTGCGGGTATGAATAGGTTCCGGTGGTGGTGCCGTTGCCCAATCTTCCCTGATCGGCAGAACCCCAGCACCACGCCGTACCGTCTATTTTTATGCCGCAGGCATGTGCGAAGCTGACGACGATATCAAGCCACGGCCCGGCATCCGCAAGGAGCAAGGGCGATTGGTTGGTCGTTGTTGTGGTGTTGTTTCCAAGCTGCCCGCTGTTTCCCTGTCCCCAGCACCACGCGGTTCCATCCGCCTTGATGCCGCAGGCGGTTCTGCCGCCGACCGCAACCTTGACCCAAGGCCCGACATCCGGCATCAGGAAGGGGGTCGTGCTGGCACCGGATGCGCCGTTGCCCATGGCACCCCGCGTGTCATCACCCCAGCAAAGAATCCTTCCGTCCTGCCGCAGTCCACAGGCGACATCTCCGCCCACATCAAGTTTCGTAAAGCGATGACCGTCCGAAACCTGAACGGGATTGTTTGCCTGCGGTGTTGTCGTTCCGTTGCCCAATTTTCCCTTGCTTGCTTCGCCCCAGCACCATGCCAGGCCGCCTGTATCCAGCGCGCACGTGTTGTGGAAACTGGCCGTGATCCAGTTTAAGCCGGGCCATGGTGTGGAAGTGAATATCGTGCGGACGAGCGTTTCCTGATGTAAATCATCGATGCCGATCCCCAATTGCCCGCTGACGTTCGAACCCCCGCACCACCCGCTGGAGTCGGGTTTGATGTAGCAGCTATGTTCTTTTCCGGTGGCGAATTTTCCGGCAAACCGGTTGACAGCAATAATGACCGAAGGATCGGGCCCGATATCGGTTGATGCCGTATCGTCTTCATCCTCCTCGCTGGAGCCGGGGTTGCAGCCGAGGTCCATTACCGAAATAGGCCCCGAATCATACCCGTATGCATAGCGGTCATAAATGCTCAAAGCCCATTGGCTGCCCGTGCTGTTATTATAAGCCCCGACAACCATGGGATTTACGGGATTGGAAAGACTCCATACGAGAATTGCGTCCAGTGAAGCGGTAAAAAGATAATTCCCGACAATCTGGGCGGCAAATGTGTCGCTCATCCGCGCATCCGTGCCTTCGCCTACTACAACAGGCACAGCGGGATTGTTCACATCAACGACAACAATTTCATCTTCATTAAAAGTGATAACGTATGCATACCGCCCGCTGATTTTAACATTGGTTGCGTCTGTCAGGCTGGCGCTCACAACTTGCCCGGCAAGAACAGGGTTATTACGATCTGTAGCATCCCATATTGTAAGAGAACCGCTGACAGGAGAGGGGGCATATATATAGTTGCCAACGACATCCAGGCCGTCCGGATCGATCATGCTGGCGTTTGTAACGCTGCCGGCCAATGCCGGTGCGGCGGGATTTGAAACATTGACGATGGTAATCCTGTCTTGCTGCTGTGACGAAACAACAACATGGTTTTGATCGAGGGGCTGAATGGATGTTCCCTGACCCAGGCGTGCATGCGTAACCGAACCACGGACAACAGGCGATGTCGGGCTCGAAACGTCTACAACAGTAACGCGCCCGTTGTCGTAACTTAATACATAGAGATAGTTTCCCATACCGGTTATGGATGTGGGCCTGTCTAGATTTACGCCATCTTGTATATATGATGCGGTTCCCGGCGCCGCAGGATTGGAAAGATTGTAGAAATACAGGCGGTCGCTATCCCAGCGTGTGTTCCACAAGTATCCGTTGTGCACCAGCATCGTATTGTAATCCGCCCCGGTGGCCCGGGTGGTCACTTGCGTAATATTGCTGAAATTGCAGGATCCGCCGACCTGTTCAATGTTCGAGGAATTCTGATAGATGCTGAGAATTTCGTTTTCCGTCAATTCACGGTCAAAGATCATCGCTTCGTCGATTTTGCCTTTGAAGAAGTCCGTTCCCGATGCCTGCCCGATCATGAAATTCAGCGCGGCATCGCTTTGCGAAGATCCGGCGGCGGTAACATCCCCGTCGGTAACGTTTGCGCCGTCTAGGTATATTTTTACGTCTGCCGCCGTGTACGCCGCGCCTGTCCATGTCACGCACATATGATGCCAGCTGTTTTGTGAAAGTATGCCGTTGCTTTGCTGCCGCGCGCCGTCAACGGACCCGCCGACATTCCCGCTGCCGGTCATATAGAGCCGCGGCCCTGTCGATCCGCCGTTGGTTTTGCCCATGACCGTCCCGGTTGAAGACGAGGAAAGATTGTCCGGGTATATCCACGCGCAGGCCGAACGGATGGTTTCATCCAGCGTTCCCGCCGAACCCATGGTCACGTAATCATCCGTGCCGTCAAGCTGCACGGCGTTGCCGTTAACGCCTTCTGCAAACGTAGCGCCGCCTGTTAATGTGCCAGTGTTGTTGTTGACGCTGCTGTCTTCGGCAGCTGTTCCACTGGTTTCATCGAATTTCCACCACCCTATCAAGCCGGCCGGCGGTTGCCATTGGCCTGTATTGCCACGTGAGCCGGAGCGTTCGCAGATGAATTTCGGCGTGAGCGTGCAGTCGGCATCGTCCCATGTTCCATCTGCATAAAAACCGATGCGCAAGCAGGCCTGCAAGGACCCGTTGCTGGGATCGCCCGGTTCCCAACTCGTGTACGCGCCAGCCACGGGTGCGCCGGTATCGGCTCCGGACCAAAATTGGATGCCATCTAGTTCACCGCCGCGCCAGCGCCATTCTCCCAGCACGTCTCTCTCGTGCGCTCCGAGCCAATACCGTGTACCAGAAGCGACCATATTGTTATAAAGGACGGCGTTTTCATAGGCGCTGCTTACAACGGCCAAATAATCCCCGTTTGTCTGGCAATATGCCTGAGCATCGTCCCAGTTCATATTACCGGCGCTATAATAACAATGCCCTGTCATGGGGTCATTGTAATAAGCCGTTCCAAGCCCGGTGCAATCTGCGGGGCCGCTGTCACTCGTGCTCATGGACAAGGCGGTCCAGTTGTTGTTGTGGCAGATTTCAAGACTTATCGGTGACGTTGACGTATTTATGCGCATTTCACCCTGTTGCGCGGTCAGGCAGGTACTGCCCGTGTGACCGGCATCCGTTTCCGTAGGGAGGATAAGGCCTTTTTCCATCAGGTTGATCGCGCCGGTGAAATCGGCGCCGCCGGTGACTTCTATATTCTTTTCAATGGTCGCGGTGTCCGGTGCGATGTCCTTGATCTTCCAGAGATCGTCGCCGCCAAGACCTTGTACGTCATTATAGGAGAACTCCATGACAATGTCGTCGCTGCCATCGGATTTTGTAACGGCGGGAGAGGCCCCGTCATTGCAGGTTGTTTGAAACACGCGGTCTTTTCCCGCGCTGATGATCGCCACCACCGTATCGGCAGGGTCGGCCGTTCCGACCAGCCGCCGCGGCGCAATCGATGTCGCGCACTGGTTCGGCCCCGGATCCCACGCACAATAACCGTATTGCGTTCCCCATGGGTCTTTGGTGCTGGCGCCTATATCTTCCGGTATCAGGCCGCCGTTGGCAGGATGGGGAAGGCTTCCGGCATCGCGCGTAACCATCGGTTCCAAAAAGATCTGCCCGGGTGCGTTTTCTGTCGCGCTGTCGCAATCGGCGGCCGGATCGAATTGCGCAGGATGTTGGAACGCCAGGCGCGCGGTGGTCGTCATTCGCTCTTCAGCAATAGTTTTGCGCGTGACATCGGACATGGATGTTACGAGGCCGCGCATGATCGTGCTGGCGCCGACACCGAATGCGCCAACCAGGGCAACGGCGGCAAACAGCATAAAAAAGATGTTTCCTCTTTGTCCTTTATACCCTTTTCTGTTGAGCGAATGCATGCGACGCATCATTGTACCCTCACAGGGCGGAGCGCGTTGCTCGTACCGTTGTTGCCCAGTTGTCCCATGCTGCCAGGACCCCAGCACCACATGCTGCCGTTGGCGCGAACACCGCAGGTATGGCTGTTTTTGATAGAGATTGCGACCCAGTCCGTCCAACCCGTCGATGATGAATCGGAATGAACCTGAACGGGATACTGGCTTTGAGCGCTGCTGTTGTTACCCAGCCTTCCGCTTCCGCCCGCGCCCCAGCACCATGCCGTACCGTTCGCGCGCCAGCCGCAATTCGATATATTTCCGCAGGTAATGCCCTTCCAGTCATACCAGTAAGATGCCCCGCCGGTGCTGTCACGCACCTGCACCGGTTTTAAGGAATTGACAAGGGAATTGTCGCCCAATCGTCCATCCGAATTAAGACCCCAGCACCACGCGCTCCCGTTGCTTCTTACCCCGCATCCATGCGAAGCGCCTGAGCAGATTGAAATCCAATCCGACCAGTTTCCGGTCCCTGCGCTGTCAACGACCTGGACCGGCCTGCTTTGATGAGGCGTATTGGTATTATTTCCAAGCTGTCCCGTGCCTGCCGCGCCCCAGCACCATGCCGTGCCGTTGGTGCGGATGCCGCATGTTTTGTAGCCGCCAACATCGATCATGCGCCAATCATACCAACCGCCGGGACCGGTGTCGGTCTGCACCAGATTGGGCCGGGAGGATGAAGGATCCGCGCCATTGCCCATTTTTCCGAGGTTGTCATCGCCCCAGCACCACGCGCTGCCATCGGTACGGATGCCGCAGGCCGTTCCCAGATTTCCTGAGATATATCTCCAGTCCGACCATCCCGTTGAACTGACATCGGAATGAACCTGCACGGGCCGCAAAGCATCGGTTGTAGTTTGGTTGTTACCCAGAGCCCCAAGAGAAGCATCGCCCCAGCACCAAACTGTGCCATTGGCACGCAGCCCGCAAACGCCCTGCCCCAGTGCCGTAACCTGCACCCAGTCTTCCCAGCCAGACGAGGAGGCATCGCTGTGCACGGTCTGGGATATTAGGCTGTTGGTTGAGCTTTGATTGTTGCCCAGCTTTCCTTCGGCCGCCTCACCCCAGCAACGCAGGCCGCCATTGAACAGGATGGCGCAGGATATATTGTCATTGGCTTCTATGCCGCCGACTTTCGCGCGTCCGATAACGCTGGACGACCTGCCAAAAGAAGACCAACTGCCCGAAGCGTTGCAGTAACGCCACACCGTTCCCGTGTAGGAAACCGTTCCGGCCTTCGATGCCGTGCAGGTTGATTCATTGCCGATTTTTATGGCGCCGTTGACATCCAGTTTTGCCGCGGGTTTGCCGCCCGTACCGAGGCCGACATTTCCCTCCGTGTCGATTTCCAGATCAATTTGAGGTGCGTGCTGCAGCAACACGTCTTCACTTGTGAAATTTCGCGCGATATTGAATGACCCGACCGGGTCCTGACCGAAAATGCGCTTTAAGGTGTTGCCGGTAACGTAGCTATCGTACAGCAATTTGACTTCTGTTTCAGACAGGGCGCGGTTGTAAATGCGTATATCGTCAAGATCGCCATTAAAGTTACCATACCCGTACGCGGGTATTGCCTGCGGCGCCCCTATCCAGATATCTCCTGCCGACGTTGAATCGTAAGCAATCATTGCCGTGAGGTTTGCAGATGCATCCAGAACTCCATTTACGTAGAGCTTAAGGTTTTTGTTGGACGCGAAGGGGTCGTAGGTGCCCACAATGTGGGTCCAGGTATTATTCGCCAGGGAAGAATTCATAGGAAGAGATGTAACGCCGCCCGAACTTCCAATAGACCAGATCAATTGTGTGCTGCTTCCGTCAACAAATTCCAGACCGTAGCTTTGAAAAATAGGCGGAGAATTATCCATGTACGATTTCTGGATGATAGCGGCGGACCCTTCCTGTACGCCGCTGCGTTTTACCCATACGGAAACGGTAACGGTGCTGACCTCCAGATCGCTTGATCGGGGAACACGCAAGGATTGGTCGTCTATAGTCTTATTAAATCTGAGGGCCCCGCCCTTTTTGCCGCCGGCGGGAACCCATGTCGGGCCGTTGGCGAGAACGCCGTTTGCCCCGCCGATATCGTCTATGGCGGTCGTTCCGGTAGAAGAATCCATTTTCCACCGCGCGACAAGGCCCCATATATTGTCTTCGTAAGACACGGCGTCCTTGGCGCGCAAAGTGATCTGTGAGCTGCCGACCGAGCCGTTCGTATCCAGCAGAAGCTGGTTCGGCTGGTTCGGCTGCCGCAGCGCAGAACCGCCGCCGCTGCCAAGGATCAGACCTGTGTTTGCGGCGCCGTCATTGGATATGTATTTGGTGGGCGCCAAATATGGGTTGGAACTTGCCTGTGGACTATAGCTGTCGTTATCGTTCCATGCCCATCGCGCCTGCTTGGGATATTGGTGCACATGGGTAGGGGAGGACGAAGCGAGGACTCCTGTCCCGTTTCCTGATTTTCCATTCAGGTCAGGACCCCAGCACCACGCGGATCCGTCTTTCTTCATACCGCAGCTAAGCGCAGAAGCCACGTCAATGGCAGTCCAGTCATTGCCGCCATTCACGCGCACCGGGATAAAGCTTGTCGTTGTGCTTCCGTTGCCTAGAACCCCATCCGTACCGGTTCCCCAGCACCATGCGGATCCATCAGCCTTCAATCCGCAGGCGTGGGAAGAAACCGACACGTCAACTGAAATCCAGGGCCCGGGATCGGCAATCATTTGGGGCGACTGCGCAGCTTCTTCGGGGAACAGGTTGGTGTCTCCGCCCCAGCACCATGCCGTGCCATCCTCTTTTATGGCGCAAGCATTCTGGTCCCCTACGGCGACATCCACCCAGGGCCCTTTTTGATCGACCAGCACCGGCACGGAAGAATTTAAAGACGTTCCGCCGTTGCCTAGTTGCCCATCGGCGTCAGAGCCCCAGCAATAAAGCGCGCCGGTCGTCCGGATAGCGCAGGTTGTATTCTCTCCTATTGCAACTTTTTTCCATGTTCCACCTTCCGCAATCGCGGCGGGAGAGGATTTATCGCCGGCGCCGGTCAGTTTCCCGGATGCGTTGGAGCCCCAGCACCAGAGTGTACCATCGGTTTTTATGGCGCAGGTGCTGTCGTTGCCGACGGCCACATAGGACCAATAATCATCGACAGTTCCCGCCAGAACAGGGCTTTCCCGCGGTGCGCCGCCAGCAGAACCAACGCCGAGCTTCCCGGATGCATTGGAGCCCCAGCACCAAAGATTGCCGTTGGACTTGATGGCGCAAGCGTGGTGGTTTGATCCTGTCGTGTCGTTTGCCGCGACTTGCATCCATGGTCCGGGATTGTCAACGACAGAGGGGAATTGCTGCGTGGCGGTAAGTATTGTGCCATTGCCGAGTTGGCCTGTTCCATCGCCGCCCCAGCACCAAAGGCTTCCGTCTTGTTCGATAGCGCAGCCGAATGCTTGCCCCGCAGA
>JBDHTU010000067.1:0-7807 GCA_039808805.1 Micavibrio sp. | reverse complement strand
TCTGCGGGGCAAGCATTCGGCTGCGCTATCGAACAAGACGGAAGCCTTTGGTGCTGGGGCGGCGATGGAACAGGCCAGCTTGGCAATGGCGCAATACTTACCGCCACGCAGCAGTTCCCCTCTGTCGTTGACAATCCCGGACCATGGATGCAAGTCGCGGCAAACGACACGACAGGATCAAACCATCACGCTTGCGCCATCAAGTCCAACGGCAATCTTTGGTGCTGGGGCTCCAATGCGTCCGGTAAGCTCGGCGTTGGTTCTGCTGGGGGCGCACCGCGGGAAAGCCCTGTTCTGGCGGGAACTGTCGATGATTATTGGTCCTATGTGGCCGTCGGCGGCGACAGCACCTGCGCCATAAAAACCGATGGCACACTCTGGTGCTGGGGCTCCAACGCATCCGGGAAACTGACCGGCGCCGGCGATAAATCCTCTCCCGCCGCAATTGCGGAAGGTGGAACATGGACAAAAGTTGCAATAGGAGAGAATACAACCTGCGCTATCCGGACGACCGGCGCGCTTTATTGCTGGGGCTCTGACGCCGATGGGCAACTAGGCAACGGCGGAACGTCTTTAAATTCTTCCGTGCCGGTGCTGGTCGATCAAAAAGGGCCCTGGGTGGATGTCGCCGTAGGGGACCAGAATGCTTGCGCCATAAAAGAGGATGGCACGGCATGGTGCTGGGGCGGAGACACCAACCTGTTCCCCGAAGAAGCTGCGCAGTCGCCCCAAATGATTGCCGATCCCGGGCCCTGGATTTCAGTTGACGTGTCGGTTTCTTCCCACGCCTGCGGATTGAAGGCTGATGGATCCGCATGGTGCTGGGGAACCGGTACGGATGGGGTTCTAGGCAACGGAAGCACAACGACAAGCTTTATCCCGGTGCGCGTGAATGGCGGCAATGACTGGACTGCCATTGACGTGGCTTCTGCGCTTAGCTGCGGTATGAAGAAAGACGGATCCGCGTGGTGCTGGGGTCCTGACCTGAATGGAAAATCAGGAAACGGGACAGGAGTCCTCGCTTCGTCCTCCCCTACCCATGTGCACCAATATCCCAAGCAGGCGCGATGGGCATGGAACGATAACGACAGCTATAGTCCACAGGCAAGTTCCAACCCATATTTGGCGCCCACCAAATACATATCCAATGACGGCGCCGCAAACACAGGTCTGATCCTTGGCAGCGGCGGCGGTTCTGCGCTGCGGCAGCCGAACCAGCCGAACCAGCTTCTGCTGGATACGAACGGCTCGGTCGGCAGCTCACAGATCACTTTGCGCGCCAAGGACGCCGTGTCTTACGAAGACAATATATGGGGCCTTGTCGCGCGGTGGAAAATGGATTCTTCTACCGGAACGACCGCCATAGACGATATCGGCGGGGCAAACGGCGTTCTCGCCAACGGCCCGACATGGGTTCCCGCCGGCGGCAAAAAGGGCGGGGCCCTCAGATTTAATAAGACTATAGACGACCAATCCTTGCGTGTTCCCCGATCAAGCGATCTGGAGGTCAGCACCGTTACCGTTTCCGTATGGGTAAAACGCAGCGGCGTACAGGAAGGGTCCGCCGCTATCATCCAGAAATCGTACATGGATAATTCTCCGCCTATTTTTCAAAGCTACGGTCTGGAATTTGTTGACGGAAGCAGCACACAATTGATCTGGTCTATTGGAAGTTCGGGCGGCGTTACATCTCTTCCTATGAATTCTTCCCTGGCGAATAATACCTGGACCCACATTGTGGGCACCTACGACCCCTTCGCGTCCAACAAAAACCTTAAGCTCTACGTAAATGGAGTTCTGGATGCATCTGCAAACCTCACGGCAATGATTGCTTACGATTCAACGTCGGCAGGAGATATCTGGATAGGGGCGCCGCAGGCAATACCCGCGTACGGGTATGGTAACTTTAATGGCGATCTTGACGATATACGCATTTACAACCGCGCCCTGTCTGAAACAGAAGTCAAATTGCTGTACGATAGCTACGTTACCGGCAACACCTTAAAGCGCATTTTCGGTCAGGACCCGGTCGGGTCATTCAATATCGCGCGAAATTTCACAAGTGAAGACGTGTTGCTGCAGCACGCACCTCAAATTGATCTGGAAATCGACACGGAGGGAAATGTCGGCCTCGGTACGGGCGGCAAACCCGCGGCAAAACTGGATGTCAACGGCGCCATAAAAATCGGCAATGAATCAACCTGCACGGCATCGAAGGCCGGAACGGTTTCCTACACGGGAACGGTGTGGCGTTACTGCAACGCTTCGGGCAGTTGGTCTTCTTTTGGCAGGTCGTCCAGCGTTATCGGACGCGCGAAAGTCGGCGGCATAGAAGCCAATGACAATATATCCTGCGCCATCCTGTTCAATGGCGGCCTGCGTTGCTGGGGTGAGGCGGCCGAAGGAAAGCTGGGCAACAATCAAAGCTCAACCAACAGCCTAATATCCCAGACCGTGCACAGCGATGCCTCCTCGTCTGGCTGGGAAGACTGGGTGCAGGTTACGGCACTGGGGCAGGGCGTTTGCGGGCTGCGTGCCAATGGCACAGTTTGGTGCTGGGGCGATGCTTCTCTTGGGGCTCTGGGTAACAACCAAACTACAACCGATGCTTTGCGGCCCGTGCAGGTTCATTCCGATGTCAGTTCAACGGGATGGTCGGACTGGAGATATATCTCAGGAAATCTGGGAACGGCCTGCGGCATCCGTACCGATGGCAGCGCGTGGTGCTGGGGCGATGACAACCTCGGAAAAATGGGCAATGGCGCGGATCCTTCATCCTCCCGGCCCAATCTGGTGCAGACCGACACCGGTCCCGGCGGTTGGTATGATTGGCGCATGATCGATGTTGGCGGCTACAAAACATGCGGCATCCGCACCAACGGCACGGCATGGTGCTGGGGCGCGGCAGGCACGGGGCAGCTTGGAAATAATACCACTACACCTGCTCAAAGCAGGCCGGTCCAGGTTGTTGACAGCGCAGGGACCGGAAACTGGTCGGATTGGGTTTCAATCTGCTCAGGCGCTTCGCATGGATGCGGGGTAAGAAGCAACGGGAGCGCGTGGTGCTGGGGCTTCAATCCGGATGGCCGATTGGGCAACAACTCCCTTGTCAACTCTCCAAAACCAGTGCAGGTGCGTGACAGTACCGGCGGGGCATCTTACTGGTATGACTGGAAGGGCATTACCTGCGGGAATATATCGAATTGCGGCTGGCGGGCGGACGGTACCGCATGGTGCTGGGGCGCGAACGGAAACGGAAGGCTGGGTAACAACAGCACCGTCCAAAGCCAGTATCCGGTTCAGGTTCATTCCGATTCATCATCGACGGGTTGGACGGACTGGGTCGCAATCTCTATCAAAAACGCCCATACCTGCGGTGTGCGGGCCAACGGCAGCATGTGGTGCTGGGGTCCTGGCAGCATGGGACAACTGGGCAACAACGGTACGAGCAACGCGTTCCGCCCTGTGAGGGTACAATGATGCGTCGCATGCATTCGCTCAACAGAAAAGTGTATAAAGGACAAAGAGGAAACATCTTTTTTATGCTGTTTGCCGCCGTTGCCCTGGTTGGCGCATTCGGTGTCGGCGCCAGCACGATCATGCGCGGCCTCGTAACATCCATGTCCGATGTCACGCGCAAAACCATTGCCGAAGAGCGAATGACGACCGCTGCGCGCCTGGCGTTCCAGCATCCTGCGCAATTCGATCCGGCCGCCGATTGCGACAGTGCGACAGAAAACACGCCCGGGCAGATCTTTTTGGAACCGATGGTTACGCGCGATGCCGGAAGCCATCCTCACCCTGCCAACGGCGGCCTGATCCCTGAAAATATCGGCGCTAGCACGAAAGACCCGTGGGGCACGCAATACGGTTATTGTGCGTGGGATCCGGGGCCGAACCAGTGCGCGACATCGATTGCGCCGCGGCGGCTGGCCGGAACGGCCGATCCCGCCGATACGGTGGTGGCGATCATCAGTGCGGGAAAAGACCGTGTGTTTCAAACAACCTGTAATGACGGGGCTTCTCCTGCCGTTACCAGATCCGATGGCAGCGACGACATTGTCATGGAGTTCTCCTATAATGACGTACAAGGTCTTGGCGGCGACGATCTCTGGAAGATCAAGGACATCGCGCCGGACACCGCGACCATCGAGAAGAATATCGAAGTCACCGGCGGCGGCGATTTCACCGGCGCGATCAACCTGATGGAAAAAGGCCTTATCCTCCCCACGGAAACGGATGCCGGCCACACAGGCAGCACCTGCCTGACCGCACAACAGGGTGAAATGCGCATAAATACGTCGACGTCACCGATAAGCCTTGAAATCTGTCACAACAATAACTGGACGGCGCTGTCCATGAGTACGAGTGACAGCGGCCCCGCAGATTGCACCGGGCTTGGTAATTTCAGCTATAACGACGCGACGACGGGACATTGTTATTATCGGAGCGCTTCCGGCATGGACTGGGACGCCGCGCAGGCCTACTGCGCAGCGAACGGGGATTATCTAACCGTTATAACCAGCGCCTCCGAGGACGCATTGCTTTACCAGATTTTTGTCAAGGATACGTTCACCCATTGGGCCGGCGCGCACGAGCGCGATGTCACGGGCGAATGGCGCTGGCGCGGCGGGGAAATGAACGGGACGCAATTCTGGTCCGGTGAAGATACGGGGGTCCCTGTGGCCGGCGCTTACAACAACTGGAATCCGGGAACGCCGGACCTAGGCGCTACCCACGCCTGTATGCAGCTGGGATATAGCAATGGCCCCCGATGGGACGACAGTCCCTGCACGTCGTTGAAAAAGCCCCTTTGCGAACGCTCCGGCACACGTGGCAGTACAGGCCGGTGGATGCCGCCGGCCGGCTTGATCGGCTGGTGGAAATTCGATGAAAGCGCCGGCACCGCGGCGGCGGATAGCAGCATAAACGGCAACACCGGCACATTGACAGGCGGCGCAACGTTCGCAGAGGGCGTTAGCGGTAACGCCGTACGGCTTGACGGTACGGATGATTACGTGACCATGGGCTCCTCCACAACGCTGGATGAAACCATTCGCTCGGCCTGCGCGTGGATATACCCGGACAACCTTTCCCCGTCTTCAACCGGGACGGTCATGGGCAAAACCAATGGCGGATCGACCGGGCCGCGGCTCTATATGATAGGCAACGGAGATTTCGGCGGATCCGTCGACGGCGCGCGGCAGCAGAGCAACGGCATACTTTCGCAAAACAGCTGGCACCATATGTGCATGACATGGACGGGCGCGGCTTATACGGCGGCGGATGTGAAGATATATCTTGATGGCGCGAATGTTACCGATGGGGACGTTACCGCCGCCGGATCTTCGCAAAGCGATGCCGCGCTGGATTTTATGATAGGTCAGGCATCGGGGGCGAATTACTTCAAGGGCAAAATCGACGAAGCGATGATTTTTGACCGCGAATTGACGGAAAGCGAAATTCTCAGCATCTACCAGAACACCGCGGACCTGAACCAGGCGGGCGGGTCTTGCAGTTTTGGCAACATAACGGAGGTCGATACAGCCGCGACTGGCGGGCAATACGAAACATTGCTCGTTCACAATAACTATGTGTATACGACTGATTATCACAATAACCGGATATATTTTAACAGCCTGGAAAACCCGGCATCCCCTGGCCCGCCGGCTTATATCCAGGATAATGTATCCCTGAAGAACGCTGGGATCACTCGTGGAAACGGAAATTATATCTACGTTATAAGTCCTGACAATCACCGCCTCACGATTCTTGACGTGTCAAACCCTGCAACGCCCGTCGTCCGCGGCAGCATCGTGCACGCACAAATAGCGGAGGCTACCGGTATACAGATTGTGGATCAGAATTATGTTGCCATCTCTTCTTCGCAGCAGGAGCGCTTGACGCTGGTGAACGTATCGAACCCAATGAGCCCGGTCCTGGCGGGCAGCGTTACGGACGGTAATATGATTGATCCTGATGGAATGGATGTCGCCGGGAATTACGTATACGTAAGTTCGTATACGTCCAGTTCGCTTTCGATATGGGATATCACGAACCGCAGCAGCCCGGTTCTCGCCGGTCAGATCGTCGACTCGAAACTCAGCGGTGCCAGCAATGTCAAGGTCCGCGGGCGTTATGCCTATATCCCTACCTGGGACGATGATGAGATCGTTGTCATCGACGTGAACAACCCCGCCGCCCCGGTCATCGTGGGCGAGGGCACGGATGCGCGGATGGACAGCACGTCCGCGGCCAAGATCGTCGGCAACTATCTCTTTACGGCTTCTAGCGAAGCGATCCTGGTGTGGAGCCTCAACAATCCAACAAACCCGATGGTCGTCGGCGCCTATGATAACAGCACAGGCAGCTATAGCGCCCTCGATATTCTGGGCCGGTACGCCTACAACTTCAACTCCGGCCCCATTTCCGTGCTGGACCTCGGCTGCGACCCGAGCGACAGCGGCGATAACGAAGAAGACAATACCGCCTCCAGCGATATTGAACCTGATCCCGCCGTCATTATTGCGATCAATCAGTTTTCTGGCAAACTGGCTTCGGGAGATACCCATAGCTGCTATATCAAGCCAGACAACAGCTTATGGTGCGGCGGCGGTGATGAAGATGGCCAGCTCGGTATCGGACTCGACGATGCGCATCAGGAAACGCTAAGCCGCGTCGTGTTCCTCTCAACCCCTTGGCGCGCCATGACGCAGGTCAGCGCGAGCAATAGTAATACATGCGCAATAGATGCTGACGGCTTAGCCTGGTGCTGGGGCCGGGGCAGCTATGGCAAACTAGGCAACGGGACGACGACGCCTCAAGCAAACAACCCCGTCCAGGTGTCCGGCGGTAACCGCTTTACCCAAATCGATGTGGGCGGCGGGGCCGTCTGCGGTGTCCGACATGACGGGCGCGCGCTATGTTGGGGCGATGATTCGCGCGGTGCACTCGGCAACGGCGCGGGCGGAGACTCTTCTACACCAAGTCTTTTGGCGGATACGGGTCCTTGGGTAAAGGTCTCATCCGGAAATAGAACGGCCTGCGGCATAAAAACGGATGGTAGCGCGTGGTGTTGGGGCCATGGCAGCAACGGGCAAATTGGAAACGGCACGATGATTCTCGACAATCAGTCACCACTTATGGTAGCGGAGGTTGGTCCATGGATTGATATTATTGTCGGTCGATCGCATGTCTGCGGCATTAAAATCGACGGGACCGCATGGTGTTGGGGGGCGAATGATTTTGGACAGCTTGGAAGCGGCAGCAGCACCGGCAGCTTTTCCTACCCGCAGAAGGTGCTCGATAGTGGCCCTTGGTTGAAACTTGCCACAAACAAAGAAAGTACCACCAGAAGTACAACATGTGGGATAAAAATAGATGGTAGCCTCTGGTGCTGGGGCAACAACCAAGACGGACAATTTGGTGCTGGCCATAAGGAAAATTCCGCCGTGCCTGTGCATGCGAGCGATCCCGGGCCGTGGGGATCGATAAGCGTCGGCGATGGGTTTGCCTGCGGCATTAAAACTAACGGCGGTGTCTGGTGCTGGGGCAAAGATGGTTCGTTACATCGGGCAATAAACGGACCGATGCTCGACGACACGAACTTCCCGACACCCGTGGCGATGGCGGGCGATCCCGCACCGGCTTATGTCGACGCTAACATTTCCTTAAGGGACGGCAGTGCGATCAGCTATGACGGCTCCAGTGTTTCCGGCGTTGCCAATGGGCTTCGTTTCGACACGGGCGGACAGACAGTGCTCCGCCACTCCACCACTACGGGCACTTCTGCCAATGCGACGCCGCC
>JBDHTU010000066.1:0-7913 GCA_039808805.1 Micavibrio sp. | reverse complement strand
GTTGAGTTGATGAACCATCTGCCCACGGGCAACCATTATCATGTGTATATCAATCCTGAGCGCGATATCCCGGCAGAAGCAACGGCCGTTCACGGCATCACCAACGAGCGTGTAAAAAACGAGCCGACTTTCGGGGAGATCGTCGGGGGTTTTGTCGATTTTATCGGCGATGCGCGCCTTGTCATTCACAACGCGGAGTTCGACTGTAAATTCCTGAATGCAGAGCTTAAAATGTTCGGATTCCCGTCACTGGACCAGCGGCGTGTTCTGGACACGCTGCGCATGGCGCGGGAAAAATTTCCGGGAAGCCCGGCCAACCTCGATGCCTTGTGCCGCCGTTTTGGTATCGACAATTCCAGCCGGACATTCCACGGCGCGCTGCTCGATTCCCAGCTTCTCGCGGAAGTGTATCTGGAGCTTCTTGGCGGGCGCCAGCAGGGACTCGCCATTAACGAAACGCGGGTACAGGTCGAGACGGTTGCCGAATTCAAGGAAAGGACGCACCGTGCGCCGCGAGAGTTTCCGGTGCATGAAGAAGAGCAGCGCCTGTTCAGGCAGATGCTGGAAAAACTCAAATCGCCTTTGTGGCTTGAGAGGCGGGATTAGGGCGTTTGCACCCATGTGGGCACAAGGCGGTCCGTGCCGGACGTGTTGTCGCCGACCTCGCCGTTGTCGTTCTTGCCCCAGCACCATGCCGTGCCGTTGGCGCGAACGCCGCAGGTTGTCGAGCCATACCCTGCCATAATGGACGCCCAATCCGTCCACCCGGCACCGCCTGTATCGGAGAGAACCTGAACGGGGCGCGTGGTATCTGTCGTACTGTTGTTCCCGAGCTGGCCCCTGCTGTTTGTCCCCCAGCACCATGCCGTGCCGTTTGAACGGATACCGCACGTGTGAGTTGCACCGATGCTGATCGATGTCCAGTCTGTCCAGCCTGTTGCGCTCGAATCCGAATGCACCTGAACCGGCCGCGGGAAATTGCCGGTCGTTGTATTGTTTCCCATCTGCCCGTAGGTGCTTACGCCCCAGCACCATGCCGTGCCGTTTGAGCGAATACCGCATGTTGTATTGTTGGCGATCGTAATACGCAGCCAGTCTGTCCAAGCCCCGACCCCTGTATTCGTGAGCACCTGGACGGGTCTTGATACATCGCCTGTCGCGTTATTATTGCCAAGCTTTCCAAAGGTGGCGTCGCCCCAGCACCATGCCGTGCCGTTGGCGCGAACGCCGCAGGTATAGCCCGTTGCCAATGAAACATCTACCCAGTCTGTCCAATAGGTTGACCCGGTATCGGGCAGGACCTGCGTAGGCCGCAGGCGGGCTCCGCCCATGGAGCCGTTCCCGACTTTTCCCTGCAATTCCGCGCCCCAGCACCATAATGTCCCGCCGGCCCTGATCCCGCATGTGCCCGACCCTTTGGTGGAAATGAATATCCAGTCAGTCCAGCCCGTTGCGCTTGAGTCAGAATGAACCTGTGTCGGCCGTGCCAGGCTTCCGCCCGCGTTGGAGTTGTTACCCAGTCGTCCGCTGTTTTGACTGCCCCAGCACCATGCCGTGCCATTCGCCCTGATCCCGCAGCTCTGTTGAGAGTCCACGGTAATTTGAAGCCAGTCAGTCCATCCTGTAGAGCTGGAATCGGAATGAACCTGTTCGGGTTTTAAGACGTTAGGAGTGGTTGTATTGTTCCCGAGCTTTCCGGCGCCGGCATTGCCCCAGCACCATGCGCCGCCTTCAGTCTTTATTCCGCATGTATGGTTGTTCCCGCTTGTTAAAGCGTTGTAATTTGTTTGCCAATAATTGCTCGCGGTATTCAAAAAAGAAACCCAGTTTGTCCCGTCGCAATATTGCCATGGCGTCGTGCTGGTCGAAACATACCGTATCTTGCCTGCGTGCGACGCGTTTTCGCAGACGTAATCCGCACCAATCCTCACAGAGCCGTTGACATCGACCGCCGCCTGGGGCGTTGCCGTTCCAACACCCACAGCGCCTGTCGAACTGACGGCAAGTTCCGGTGCTACAGACTGCATCCAGTCTGTAGCGGCCGCATTGTTCTTTCCAATTTTGAACGTTCCTCCAGCGCCGCCTGTAGAATAATCTATTCCCATGGAGCGCGTAACCTGGCCTACCGTGTTCTGGGCGTAAAGCTGCTGCACCTCAGCAGGCGAAAGCGCGCGATTATATATACGCACATCGTCAATCGCGCCCCTGAGTTTCTCACTGTTGGCGCCGTTGACGCCCATGTAAAAGTCACCCGTGGCTGTTGTATCGTAGACGATCGGCGTTGTGCGAACCTCGCTTGCAGCAAGTTCACCATTGATGTAAAGCCGTTTTTGCGGCGCCGCGCCAGCGGGATCATACGTGCCGACGACATGAACCCATTGATTGAGAGGGGAGACCGTAGAGGTGAGGTTTCGAACGCCGACCGTGTGCCCCGTGGCAAACCTGAAATCCGTCCCTCTGTCTCCCATGTTCAAACCATAGGAGTTATAGGTTGGGGCTGAGTGAGAACTGTGTGATTTTGAGACGATTTTTGCAGAAGACACTTGCTTCCCATCGACATACGCCCAGGCGGAAACCGTGATTGCCGGCGTTTCGATTGCGGCGCTTCGGCCAACGCGAATGCGATCATTGACGCCGTCGACATACACCGCCCCGCCGATCCGCCCAAAAGACGGCATCCACACAGGTCCGTTGATCAACGTTGCGACATAGCCGCCCGGGTTGGAGGTTGTCGTCGTCCCTGCCGTATCGTCCAGCGTCCATTTGGCCACAAGTCCCGAGGTTACATCCCCTGCCGCAGCCGCCGATGTCCGGAACGACAATTGCGTTGCAGCGTTTGCAAGACCGGTTTCCAGCAAAAGCTGGTTTCCGGTGTTTACCTGCGTCAAGCGCGCGCGCCCCGGTGAGGAAAAGCCCCATCCATTGCTCAGGCCGCCCTGGTTGGTAATGACTGAATGGAAAAGCCCTACATTCGTGCCCGGGTTTGCAAAGATTATATCTTGCGTGTTGTTCCATCCCAGCGTGGGTTTTTGGACCCAGTCGCTGACGATCCGCGGATCGCTTTGATCCCCGGTCGAGAGGCTGCCGTTCCCCAGCTCGCCATATGTATCCGTTCCCGCGCACCACAGGCTGTTATCAGTGCGTATGCCGCAAGTGTTCTGGTAGCCTGTCGCAATAGAAAGCCACGACCCGTCTCCGCTCAAACGCGTAGGGATGGAGCGGCTTCCAGTGAGCGTCGAACCATTGCCGAGCTGGCCATTGCTATCCGATCCCCAACACCATGCGGACGAATCCGCCATAAGGGCGCAGGCATGGCCGCCATTTGCGCTCAGGCTGATGTAATTGAATTTACGCATAAGGCCGGAAACTTTTCCCGGATGATTGCGCGATGCTTCTTCGAACAGGTTTCCATTTTGCTTCGAGGCGTCCGATCCCCAGCACCATGCCGTGCCGTCCGTCTTGACCCCGCATGTTGAAAGCGCGCCAGCCGCGATATTGGCCCAGGGTCCGCTCCCGCCGGATATGACTTCCACGGGGGACGCCTGGTTGCCGGTTGTGGCGCCATTGCCCAGTTGTCCGTCGCTGTCCGATCCCCAGCACCATGCCGTGCCGTCCGTTTTAATGCCGCAGGTATGCAAATTCCCGGTTGAAACATAGGCCCATAATCCGGCGACCTGGACAGGCGATCCCTGCGGCGCGGTTGTTGCGGCGCCATTGCCGAGCTGGCCATTGCTATCCGATCCCCAGCAGTAAAGCTGAGAGTTAGACAGGATGGCGCAGGTATGAGAGCCGCTTGTCGAGACTTGAGAGACGGGCCCGTCATTAACCTTATGGGGAATGGAATATTGGCCGCTGGTCGAGCCAATCCCTAATACTCCGTTGGCATTGTTTCCCCAGCACCACAAAGAGCCGTCAATCCTGATGGCGCAGGTAGAGCCGCCTCCGGCCGCCACGGAAACATAGGAATGCCAGCCAGCCTTAACAGGCACGGTCTGGTCGGTTACGGTCCCGTTGCCCAGCTGTCCGTTGTTGTTGCGCCCCCAGCACCACATGCTTTTATCCCGCTTGATCCCGCAGCCGTGGTTTGTGCCGATCCCGATCTTCGGTTGCGTATAATTGTTGGAGGCGTTGACAGGAGATTCCTGGCGCACGTTGCTTTCCGCCGTCATGCGGCGATAAAGTTCTGCGACCTCTGCCGGACCCAGGGCAACGCTATGGACCCGGATATCATCGATTGCGCCGTCAAAATCGTAAGTCGAGTTGCTGGAACTCCTTCCAATAAGGGTCGTCCCAGGACTGCCCGCGTAGTTTATTGTATGGGTATAGGTGCGTTCTGCCGTCAAGGCGCCATCAATATAAAGACGGTAAATTTGCTCAGCCTGGTTGAACGTAGCGGTGATATAATGCCAGCCGGTACCCACAATATTTTCATCGGAATCAACCGGACTGTCACCAGTGCCATTCCAGGTTTTAAATTTAACGCCGTCGTTGCCGGTCGCTGTTGAGAGAGTAACGCGGCCGCCGATTGTGAATGCATAGTTTTGATTCCCATCATCAATCCTTAGAGTATTGATCCACATGGAAATCGTTCCTACGCTGGGATTTCCAAGTTGGCTGGGGATGGTGACGGCGTCGCGATCATCCATGTTAAAATTCAGGGCGGCCGCGCCGTTGACCCCGGCCGTCCATGTCGGCGTGTTGATAAACGTTCCGTTATTGCCACCGACCACATCCGTGACGGTGGTGCCCGTGCCTTCATCCATGGGCCAATGGGCCACCAGCGTGGAATCGAGGCGATCAGGCAAGGGAGCCGGCCTGTCTTCTGCGACAATCGCCTGATCAACGTCACCCGTTATAGGATCGCAGCCGATATTGATGGCTTTAATGCCGTTGAATGAATCGGCGGAATCCAGTTCCGTTACATAAGCATAATGACCGTACACGGAAATGCCGTCGGGATTGGTGCCGACGATATCCTTTGCAAAAGTTTTTACAAGGACGGGGGAAACAGGATTTCCAAGGTCGAATATCGTGATACCGTCTGCGGATACGGCAAAAAGATATTTTCCGTACAATTTTACATCACGTACGGCAGCCGTTCTGTTATCGCTGATGCTGGTTACGATCGTGGGGGTCGCAGGGGACGAAATATCGACCACCGTCAGATAATCCTTGGAAACGTCCGAACTCATCACATAGGCGTAGCTGCCGTATACTTTGATAAAGTCCGGGCTATCGAGGTTTGCGGCATCGACCAGATTCCCGGCAAGGGAAGGGGCCGCGGGATTGGAGACGTTTACAACCGCGAGAGAATTTGAAAGCTTTCCAACGACATAGGCATAGGTGTCGGCAACCTCTACATCCCGGGCCCCATTCATGTACGTGGCATTGGAAAGATATCCCGTTCCACCGCCGGCAATAACCGGCGCCGCGGGATTGGAGACATCGACCACCGCCAGGCTGTCGCTGTCATAGGAGGCTACAACGGCGCTGGTCGTGCCGAGTAGCGCAATGGCTTGCGGCGAATTCATGGCCGTGGAATTTACCACTCTGCCTCTGTATGTCATGGACGAGGGGTTTGTGATATCCCAGACGCTGAACGCATCATCGCTGTCGTTGATAAGATAAAGCAGTGAGCCGTAGACGGCCAAATCATCGGGCGCCCGGGCACCGGTACAGTTGTTTGTGGTTTGCGTAATCCCCATCATTGCGGGATTGGAAACATTGACCGAAAACAGGGAGCAGCTTGAGCCGCTGCTCCGCGTCCCTGTAAAAAGGCGGCTTTTTGCCACAATACTGCGCCCCATGGAGTTCGCAGTCAGCCTCCCCGATAATTCCGCGCCAGGGAAGGCGCAACTCGGAAAAACAGGCGCCGTTGATGCCGCAGCAGACACGGCGACCCATCCCGCACCGGAGAAATTGCATATTTCAAGCGATGGCGGATCGGTTGCATTGTTGATCCTCATCTGCTGATCCTTCGCCTGATCGCAGGGGCCTGTTACATCGTCGGCTCCGGCTGATTGCGGCAACAGGAATCCGCCTGCCGCATGCAGCGCGCTGGAAAAGTTGGCGCCGCCTTCAACATCCAGATCTTTGGCGATTTCCGCCGTCGTCGGGTCGCCGGCCTTGATGCTCCATTCACCCGCACCGATGCCGTTCGCTTCCGCATAGGTGTGGCTTAACAAAAGATCGTCGCTGCCGGCGGGGCGGTCGATCATATCGACGTCGGGAATGCCGTCGGCAGGCGTTGTATCCGCATAGGCATTGCAGGTCGTTTCAAAAACGCCGTTTTTACCCGCGCTCAGGATCGCGATAGCCGGCTGATTGTCTTTCGGGGATCCTTCTAAGCGGGAGGCGGTGTTGCCGCCGCAGTCGGCCACGTTATCGGCCACAGACAGCGTTCCCGGATCCCATACGCAATAACCGTATTGGTTGCCCCACGGGTCCGTCAGGCTGGCGCCCATCGTCATAGGAAGCAGGCCGCCGCCGACAGGTGCGGGCTGTGTGCCCGGATCACGAAACGCCATCGCTTCCACAAACCCGTCACGGTCGCAGTCACCATTGTTCGGCTGGTTCTTTGCCGCGCTGGAAATCGCAAGGCGGGACGAAGCGATCATATTGTTTTCCGCAATCGTCTTGCGGCTAAGTTCCGATGTCGTTACGGCCGGTCCGCGCATAACGTTGTTCAGGCCGTAAGTAACAACCCCTGCCATGCCCAGTGCGGCGAAGAGCATGACGATCGCGTTCCCTGCCTGGCGGCGGGAACGGGGGGATTTTTTGCTTTTACCTGTCTGCATCATGTTTTTACCATCCATGCCTTAAAAGCCCTGCCAGGTGGTACCGTCACAGAATTCATACGGCGTTGCGCCGCCGATATATCTTATCGTTCCTGCTCTTGTGGGGAAACACGCACTTGTATCGTTTCCAAGCCTTAATCCGCCGTTGCTGATATCCAGCCGCGCATTGGCCGTCCCGGAAGTTCCGATGCCCACATTGCCCGTTTCCGTGATCTCCATCACGGGCGAAACGGCATGAAGCCAGTTTGTGACGGCTGCGTTGTTGTGTCCCAATTCAAGACTGCGGGTCAGATAGTCGATACCAAGTGTTCTGGTCGTGCTGGCCGAGGCTGCTTTCCAGGATATCTGGCTTGATGCGGCGCTGCCTTGGGCATCCAGTTTCAAATCCACGCTTCCCGTATAGTATGGCGCCGCGTAGATGACGGCCACGTCTTCTGCTGTAAGCGGGCGGTTGAAGATCATGAATTCGTCGACAAAACCCTTGAAATTATAGCCAATCAGGAGATTGGCGGAAGAATCGTCACCGACGATCGTTCCTGACGTGGTCGAAACGGGAGTTTGGGTATACAACTCGCCATTGAGATAAAGAGAGATAGAGCTTGGATTCGAGCTTTCTCCCGACCAGGATGCGCAGATGTGATTCCATTGGTTGTTCGCAAAGAGGTTGTTTTGCGTTTCCACGGAGGTACTGTTTTTCCGGCCTCCGATCCCTCCGCGCCCTGCGAGATTATCGAATGTATAAAGTTCAAAACCGCCATCAGTGTGATTTGATTTATAGAAAACGGCGCCATAAGGCTGTAACAAGGTCTCTTGCAGTATCCAGGCGCAGGCGCTCATGATCGTGTTGTTTATAGATCCGTTCGCAGCCACATTTGCGGAATCTCCCGCCCCGTCCAGATAAACGGCGTTCCCATACTTTCCTTCGCGCAAGACGGCGTCTCCTGCAAGGGTCGCCGTGCTTCCGCCGACGCTGTCTGCCGCCGTTGTCGATCCCGTTATTTCATTGAAGGACCAGTGACCGATCAATCCGTCTGTAAAGGGCGGCGTCGCATTGGCAGAAGTGCCCGTAGTGGTGGAGTGGCGGAGCACTGTCTGTCCGCCCGTGTCGAAACGAAG
>JBDHTU010000065.1:0-7923 GCA_039808805.1 Micavibrio sp. | reverse complement strand
GAACGAAAAGTGGCGCTGGACAAACTCCTCCCCGCGCAGCGGAGCGATTTTGCCGCTTTGTTTGGCATCATGAAAGGGCTGACCGTGACGATCCGCCTGCTCGACCCGCCGCTGCATGAATTCATGCCGCATGGTGAGAGCGATGTGCGCAGCTTTGCCAAGGAGGCCGGGCTGAAACTTGATCACGTTCACCGCCGCCTTGAGGAATTGAGCGAAGCGAACCCTATGCTCGGCCATCGTGGCTGCCGCCTCGGGATTTCCTATCCGGAAATTTACGAGATGCAGGCGCGGGCGATTTTCGAGGCGGCATTGGAAAGCGACGTCACACCGGAAATCATGATCCCTTTGGTGGCAACGGAAAAAGAACTGTCCATCCTGAAGGGCGTGATTGACCGCGTGGCCGCAGAGGTTTTTGCAGCGGCGGGAAAATCCGTATCCTACACCGTGGGCACGATGATCGAATTGCCGCGTGCGGCGTTGATGGCGGACAGGATCGCGCAGCAGGCCGCGTTTTTCAGTTTCGGCACAAACGATTTGACGCAGACGACGCTCGGCCTGTCCCGCGACGACGCGGCGAAATTCATGCCAAGCTATCTGGGCCGCGGGATTTTTGAAAAAGACCCGTTCGTCAGCGTCGATCAGGACGGGGTGGGGCAGTTGATTTGCCTTGCCGCCGAACGGGGGCGCAAGGCAAACGCCAAGCTTAAACTCGGCATCTGCGGCGAGCATGGCGGCGATCCGGCCTCTATCGACTTCTTCGAACGCGCAGGGCTGGATTACGTATCCTGCTCCCCGTATCGTGTGCCGATCGCGCGCCTTGCCGCCGCGCAGGCAGCGGTGCGCCGGAAGGCATGATCCGGCTCAAAATCGTTCCTCACCGGGCAGAGACAGTCTACAGCGGTGGCGCCTCAGGCTAGATAGGATTTTAGCTCGGCCAGAAAACCGTCTGTGTCGGTGTCGCCGATCGGGCGGTCGATCACGTTCATCCCGGCGGCGAGGCCTGCCTGAACGCCTTTGGGATCGTCTTCGATCACGAGGCATTCTTTGGCGTCAATCGGTTTGCCCGTGATCTGTTGCATGCGTGTTTTCGCGGCAAGATAGGGCGCTGGCCCCGGCTTTCGGCCTTCATAATCTTCAATACACAGAATGAATTTAAAACGGGGCGCGAGGTTTTTTGCCTCCAGCGCGGACATCACGGACCGGCGGCGTCCGTTGGAAACAACGCCCATCGGCAGCCCTGCATTTTCGACCATGGCGAGCGCGTCTTCGATCCCTTCGCGCAATTTGATGCGGTCGATATGGCGATAGTACCAGGCATCGATTTCATCGAGATATTGGTCTTTGGGCACCGCGATGCCGAGTTCGGCGGAGAGCCAGTCCCAGTTCTGCGCGCCGTTGTTGGTGTAGATGCGCTCTTTCCATTCATTGCCAAGCACGATGCCGTGGGATTTCAGCGTTTCGACATGCTTGTTCCAGTGATGGTCGTAGGTGCCGACCAGCGTGTTGTCGGAATCCCAGAAAACATAGTTTACGGCCATTGGATGGTATCCTTTACATCGTCGTCTTTCATCAGAGCGAGGCCGAGGTCGCCGGAGGAGGAACGCATGCTTGCGCCGTTCGGCAGGTTAGTGAAGGGCGGGGGTGCCGCGCCGTTTATTTTTACGGTGTACAGGTGTTTTTTCACAAGGCCGCGGTAATGCGTGCGGGCCGTGAGTTCCTGCCCCATATAGCATCCCTTGTTCCAGTCGATGCCGTTGAGTTTGTCGATGCCGCATTCGAGCAGCGTGGAGCGTTCGATCTCCATGTCGCGGCTGCCGTCCGGGACGGTGAGGGAAATGCGCAAACGGTCCCAGGTTTCGAACGGTTTTTCTTCGAGGTCCGGTTTTTCGAAGCTGCGATAACCCAGGGCAGCGGTTCTCGGATCCATCTTCGCATCCTGATGAAAATCCGGATCCATGGATCCCGGATCAAGCCCGGGATGCGAGGAAGAAAGGATTGAATAAACCGGCACGTCTTCTTCCACCGACAATTGAACCTTTGAGCGCAGGCGGAATTTCAAAAGCCGTTCATACAAATCTTTTGTCCGTGCGCCGCCTTCGCAATCCAGAAGCAAAAATCCATCGCCCGCATGGATGAAAAAATCATGCAGGAATTTTCCCTGCGGCGTCAGCAGGCAGGCGTATACCAAATGGCCGGGTGCGGCCTTTGACATGTCGTTGGAGACAAGCCCCTGCAGGAACGGCACGCGGTCTTCGCCTTCGATATGGACGAGGCCGCGATTGGGAAGCTTGACGTAAAAGGGCTTTGACATGGGTTCAGGATAACCGTCTAATGGCGTCTATGAAAATACTGTTTATCACCGCAACGCGCCTTGGGGACGCCATTTTAAGCACGGGCTTGCTTGACTATATGGCAAGGACATGGCCGCAAGGCAAGGTCACGGTGGCATGCGGGCCGCTGCCGCAGAGTATTTTCGAAGGTTTTCCGAATGTTGAACGCATTATTCCGGTAAAAAAACGGAAGTTCCACGGCCATTGGTGGGATTTGTGGAAGCAGGTGATCGGCACACGGTGGGACATTGTCGTCGATTTACGGGATTCCGCGGTGTCGCGCCTCGTGCTTGCAAGGAAGCGCCATGTGTTCGGCCGCCGCCGGGGCGAGGCGCTGCACAAGGTGGAGCAGGCGGCGCTGCTGATGGGGCTTTCCACGCCGCCCGCGCCGCATCTGTATTTCACGAAGGCGCAGGAGGAATTCGCGCGTACGATGGTGCCGGATGGCGAGGGCATGGTGCTGGCCGTAGGGCCGTCCGCTAACTGGATCGGCAAGACTTGGCCCGCGGAAAACTTTATCGAGGTGGTGAAATGGCTCACCTCGAAAGACGGGCCTATGCCGAATGCGCGTGTTGCCGTGTTTGCGGCGCCGGGGGAGGAGGCGCAGGCTCTGCCTGTCCTGAGCGCCGTGCCGGAAGATCGTCGCATCGACGGCATTGCCAAGGGCAATCCGGGCGAGGTTGCGGCGGCAATTGCGCGCTGCGATTTTTATATCGGCAACGATTCCGGGCTGATGCATGCCGCCGCCGCCGCGGGAGTGCCGACCATGGGGCTGTTCGGGCCAAGCTGGCCGCATCTTTACGCGCCGTGGGGCGAGCATACGGGTTATGTCTGCACGCCGAAAACCTTTGACGAATTGATTGATTTTGAAGGGTATAGTTCCAAAACCCTTGACCGAACCCTGATGGATGGTTTAGAAGTTCAGACGGTTATTGACATAATTAATAATTTTGAGCCGCTATATGAGCGCATATCGGTCCATCTTGCCCCAAAGAACGCGGTCCATTGAGGCCGAGGATTTCAGACGGGAATTGAATTTAAGTGTACATGCCAATGGTTTCGGTTTTGCTGGGTCTGGCATCCCGGATGCCGAACTGCTTCTATGGAACCGGATGATGCGTGTATCGCCGGCAGGATTATCACGGATCTATGCAGAAGCATTTCAAAGGCCGATCAATCTGGAAGTGCATTTTCTTTCTAAGTACAACAGGCAACCTGTGGATACGCATTTTGGCATCAACGTGGACGGGGACGATTTTTTCGGCAGTGTCAAATTTTTGGAAGGCAGGAAACTGGAAAGTGAAGGATCGTCGTTCGAGGTGAATCCGGACGCTCGCGGAAACGGGCTTGGCAAAGCGTGGCTGAAATCCATGGTCGAATTGACACTTGTCTTCGGCAACGAGGATCTAAAGTTTTTGGCGGGCAGCGAAAACGGAGCCTATGCATGGGGCAAGGCGGGCGTTCCCATGAACATGGCGCCGGAGCAAAGCGACAAACGGACAAATCTTTCGCGAACGGTGATCAGACGGCTTGAGGCGGTTCGTCCTTTTCTATCGCCTGCTGATTATTCTTTGGCGAGGGATTTGGCCCGTTTCAGCATGAAGGACGATATAAACCGCCTTGCGGCCATGACGGCGGTCGTTCCCATTGCGGTTTTGGACGATTTGCGGGCGAAGGATTCTGTCATCTGTAACAGATTGGCGGAATCTTATGCATTGCATTGCAGTGCGGATGGGGAAAAGCTTTATCTTGTACGGGCCTTTGAAGGTGCGGCAAAGCAAGGGCGGGAATTATCATTGCCGCGTTTTCTTTTATCCCACACGGGCTGGGAAGCGCGCGTCGATTTTAGCAATGCGGGCGAAATGCAGACAATTGGTGCATACTTGGGCGGATGGAAAACCATCATGCCGAAAAGCCGCGACCGCGATCTAGCTTTACAACTCTAATTGTTAACGACAGTGCCCGGAGAACTGGACGCGTAAGCGTCTGCGGATTTCGGCGTTACGTCCGGATAATTGGATTGCGCCTTATAGTCATAGACGTTTTCCATGTAGTCATCGCGGGCGATTTTCGCGCGGTCATAGGGCATGGCTTCAAGACGTTCCCAGCCTTTATAATCCATGCAACCTTCGAAATCGACATAGTTGAAATGTTCGGAATACAGGTGGCCGTCACGCTTGGGCGTGTCCCAGCGGCGCAGTTTTCCATCGGCGGAATTCGGGTCCGGCACCTGGCCGTTCTGTGTGTCGGCCGGGATCGCTTCGCGCAGAGGGCCGAGGCGTTCCAGTTCATCAATCTCCGTCACGCAGTCGGCGATGTCCTTGTGCAGCGTCTGCTGGGCCTTCGGGCCGCGCAGGTAAAGCGCCGAGGTTGCGTTCTTGCGTTGCCAGTACTGGGCGTTTTCCAGTTTCGGCGGAACATGGCAGGCGGCCAGCGACAGCGCCGAAACCGTAAGGAGAGCCAGAGTGCAATTTTTCAAAATCATTTTCATACCCAAAGTCGAATCGTGCTTTGCCATTAAACCACGAAGGCCAAAGGCTTTGAAGCGGTTACGGTTTGTTCATCCACCATGTTTCCAGCACAGTGCCGTAAAGGGGCATGGTGTCCGGATGGTCCAGCGGCAGCCAAGAGGCCACGAAATCCTGCGGGTTGTAATAAAGCGGGATCATGTAGCTTCCGGCCATCAGCGCGGAGTCGAGCGCTTGGGCGCGGGCGACAAGGTCTTCGCGCGTGCTGGCGGCGGCGATGGATTTTGATAGCAGATCGATGTTTTTATCGCAAATTCCGGCGTAGTTCCAGCGGGACGGCTGGTCCGCCGCTTCGCAACTCCAGTACAGATACTGCTCCGTCCCCGGCGAGAGGGTGGACATCCAGAAATAAAGCGTCATGTCGAAGTCATACTGGTTCAGGCGGCCAAGAAAGGCCGCGGAATCCAGCGTGCGGATGGTCGGCGTGATGCCCATGCGCTTGAGCGAATTGACGAAGGACAGGGCGACCTTCTCATTGTTCGGGTCGTCGAGCATGATTTCGAAGGTCAGCTTCTGGCCGTCCTTGTTCACGCGCGCGCCGTTTTTAATGACCCATCCGGCCTCTTTAAGCAGCGCGTCGGCCTTTCGCATATTCTCGCGTTTTTGCTCGGGCGTTGCGTTGACAATGGGCGGCGGCGTGTCCGTCGCGGCAAGGTCCGTGTTGGGATAGTAGCTGTTAATGCGTTTATAGAGTCCGTGATAGAGGCTCTGGTTCATCCATTCGAAATCGAACAGGAGGTTGAGGGCTTGCCGCACGCGGATATCCATGAACGGTTCGCGGCGGGTGTTGAAGATGAAGCCGCGCACGCGGTCCGGCCGCCCATGGGGCAGGGCTTCTTTCACCGCCTTGCCTTGTTTTAAGGCCGGGAAATCATAGCCGGATGTCCATAGCCCGGCATCCCATTCACGGCGGAAATTCAGGTCGCCGGATTTAAAGGATTCGAACGCCACGCTGTCATCGCGGTAAAAATCATAAATCACGCGGTCGAAGTTGAAATGCCCGCGGTTGGGCATCAGGTTCGCCGCCCAGTAATCCTTGACGCGCTCATACACGATGCGGCGCCCCGGATCGATAGAAGAAATTTTATACGCGCCGTTGGACACAAAAGGAGTCAGGGTCGTTTCATCAAAGTTCTTGCCCGCCCAGTAGGCTTTGGACAAAACGGGCATCAGGGTGAGGATCATGACCGTTTCGCGGTCCCGCTCAGGCCCTAGTGTGAATTTGATCGTGCGGGCGTCCGGCTTTTCCACCTTTGTGACGATTTTATAAACCCGGCGCGCATTCGGGCGGCCGAATTCCTTGAGCGTATTGAAGGTGAATTCAACGTCATCCGCCGTGATGGGGGAGCCGTCATGGAACCGTGCGCGGGGGTCCAAATGAAAGGTAATGGAAGAACGGTCCGCCGGGACATCGACGCTCTGCGCGATCATCGGGTACATGGTGAACGGCTCATCCCACACGCGAACCATCAGCTTGTCTGTGACAAGGTCCATCCCGACGGCGGCCTTGCCCTTGATATTGTAGGGATTGACGGTGTCAAAGGTCCCGATGGCGGCCTGTTTGAGCGTCCCGCCCTTGGGTGCTGCCGGATTGGCATAGTCCAGATGCGACGATTCTGCCGTGTATTTTGGCGTTCCGGTCATGGCAAGGCCATAAACCGCTTCCGCAAGGGCGGCAGACGATTGTATAAATATTACAGCAGAGAGTAGTCCACCCAGCAGGAATTTCATGTTCAAACGTATCGCGCAAAAACTGCGCCCCGGCAATCCTCAGTATTTCGACAGGATAAGGATAGAGTATGGCGAAATCCTGTCACAGAGGAATTGTGATTCCATCCTCTTTTTCATGCACCCCAATCTGGAATGGGGCGGCGGGCTGAACAAGGCCGTTTTGACCATGGCCGGGCCGGGGCTGGATGGCTGGGTCCTGGAGCACGTGACGACACCGCGCAACGGCGAGGTTTTTGAGGCCCCTCCGTTCAACACGCCGTACAAAGCGCTTTACATCGCGATTCTCGGAGAATGGGACGGCGGCAACGGGTTCGAGGAGCGCGATCTGATGAATTGCTACCGCGACAGCATACAACTGGCGCAATCGAAGGGCCTTAAATCCATGGCAATTCCGGCCCTGGGCCGGGACAAGCGCGATTTTCCGCACATACGCTTTGCCCGCGTGGCGCTGCGCGGTATTCTGGAACGGCTGGACGCGCGCATGGATTTCGTCAAGGTCATGTGCATCGATCGAACGATGATGGCGACATATGCGGCACAGCTGGAAAAAATCAGAAACAGGAGCGGCGTATGATCAACGTCTACAAAGTCGAAGGCGACAGGCTGGTCCCCGTAGAGTCGGTCAAGGATCTGGACCCTGCCGCGGATAGCGGATGGATAGATCTTTCATTCCCGTCGGCAGAAGAAGACAAAATGGTCGAGGAGTTTCTGCAGATATCCATCCCGACAAAGGAAGATATGCAGGAGATCGAACTGTCGAACCGCCTGTATACAGAAGACGGCGTTCAATACATGACGATGATGGCGGTTTCACTGGTCAAACCAGAAAATCCGTTGCGATGCCCCATGACGTTTATCCTGCATGACAAGATACTTGTGACTGTGCGGTACGAGGATTTCCTGTCGATCAGCTATTACCTGCAAGCGGCAAAAAAGAAAAACGGCGTGCCGATGCCGGGGGCGCAGGGCATCATGCTCTCCCTGATCGAATCCTTTATCAACCGCATTGCCGATGCATTGGAAACGGTGGGCGGGGAGATCGACGGGATATCGCACGATATCTTCCGGTCCAAAAAAATCCTGCCTGAACGCCGAAACAAGGTCATGCAGCTTTCGATCCGCAAGATCGGGGAGAAGGGAGATTTGATCGGCATGGTGCAGGAAAGCCTGTCCAGCATATCGCGCCTGATGATTCATCACACGGCGAATTTGCCGGAAGGCGCAGGAAAATCCGTCCGAGGCCGCATCGGCAGCCTGAGCCGCGATATCATGGCCCTGAACGACCATGCCGGGTTTTTAAATAATAAGATGAGCTTCCTGCTCGACGCGACGCT
>JBDHTU010000064.1:0-7963 GCA_039808805.1 Micavibrio sp. | reverse complement strand
TTATCGACGTGCGGCTGGAAGCGCTCACGGCGACCCCGCATCTGTTCGGCGCGTCCGTGGCCACCGAAAGCGCACTGGGCGAGACCGACATCCGCGGGATGCTCGACAACGACAAACAGCGCATTTTTGGGCTGTTTGACGGTAAAAAACTGATCGGCCTCAACGCCGTGTTAACCGACCGCAACGACGATAGCGGCAAAACCGGTGTGCTTGCCATGTGGTACCTGAACGCAGCCTATCGGGGGCGCGGCCTGTTCCAAAACCTTGTGACGGAAAGCATCGGCTGGGCGGAGCGCGAGAAGCGGTTCGACAAAATCATCGTTTCTCACCGCGCAGGCAACGATGCCTCCCGCGCTGCCAACCAGCGCGCCGGTTTCACCTACACAGGCAAAAAACTGCATGTCTGGGGCGATGGCAGTTACGAATTTAATCATTATTACGAACGGAGATTGCGATGAGCGATAGCGATATAACAAAAATTCATATTCCCTTTCCTATTTACACAGACAGGCTGATGCTGCGCAATGTCATGCCCGGCGACGGCGCGGCGATGTTTGAGGCGAAGGCCGAAAGCATGAAAAAGCTTTACCGCTGGATGCCGTGGGCCAAAGAACTCGGCACGGTGGAAGATAGCGAGAAAGTCGCCGCCGAAAACCATGAAAAATTTCTGCGCCGCGAAGACATTATGATTCTCAGATTCGCACGGGATAGCGACCGGCTTGTCCTGTCTACAGGCCTGCACCGCATGAACTGGGACTTGCGGATTTTTGAGGTCGGCTATTGGGTGCGCACGTCTGAAACCGGCAAAGGTTATGCCACGGAAAGCACGAACGCGTTGATCCGCTATGCCTTCAATGCGTTGGCGGCGACCAAAGTGTCCATCTGCCACGCTTCTGGCAACGATGCCAGCGAGCGGATCATCCGCAAGCTCGGCTTTGAGAAAGAGGGAGTATTCAAGAAGGATGCGCGCCTGCCTGACGGCTCTGTCACAGACCATCACTGGTACGCGCGGTTCGACGATAAAAACCTGCCTCATTTGAACGTAACATGGTGAACGATATGAAAGACGATTTTGAAATTTTTACTCCCCGTTTGGTTTTACGCCGTGGCCGAATAGAGGATGCTGACGTTTTGCACAAAGCCGTGAATGAAGTCTGGGACGAGTTGCGCCAGCGGATGAGCTGGGCGGTGGATGGCGCGCAGAACATTGAGGCGCAGCGCGCGTTTCTTCAAGCCGGCGGCGACGGCGCGATTCTGGGATTTCACAAAGGAACAGGCGATTTTGTTATAGCCACAGGCCTGCACGACGATGACAGAAAATCCGTGGAAACCGGTTATTGGGTCGCAAAGGCCTATCGCCGCCAGGGTCTGGCCTATGAAGCGATGAAGGCCGTCCTGTGTCACGTTTTTGAGGAAACGGCGCACAGAGCCGTACGAATCCGTCATGCTGACGGCAATGCGGCCAGCGAGGGCTTGATCCGAAAACTGGGCTTTATCAAAACAGGTTTCACGCTGAACGACCATCTATGCCACCGCGATGGCCGGATGCTGCACACGCATCATTACGTGATGGAGAGGAAGAGATGAACCGCAACATCCGTCTGATCTACACGCACAGCATCTTCACGCAGATGCTGTTCCTGCTGCCTGTGGTGGTACCGTATTACCATTCTATCGGCCTGAGCTTTCGTGATTTCCTGCTGGGCGAGGCGTTCTTTTCTGCCGTCGTACTGCTGGCCGAGGTTCCCTCGGGCTGGATTTCCGACGTCTGGAAAAGGCGCACAACGCTGATGTGCGGCGCGCTGTTCGGCATGGTGGGCCTTGCGGGGCTCATGATGGCGGACAGCTTCTGGGAAGCAACGATAAGCCAGGGGATCATCGGCATCGCGGTTGCGCTCAATTCCGGCACGAATACGGCGCTGCTCTATGACGGCCTGTATGAACAGGGCCGCGCAGACGAATACCGCCGCATCGAAGGCGCACGCCATGGGTTCGGGATTTACGGCACAGCATTTTCGTGTCTTGCCGGAGCCTATCTCTTCACGCTACATCCCAAGTTGCCGTTATTGGCTGATGTTTTTGTGCTGCTGATCGCGATGATAACCATCGCCTGCGTGCGCGAACCTGCGCGGCATCAAAAAAGCGTGGAGAAACATATCTTCCACGATATGTGGGTGACGATGAAATACGCGCTGGCGGGTCATCCCGAAGTAACGGGAATCATCATGCTGTCCACGGTGATTTTGTGCACGACCAAGCTGATGCTTTGGGCACAGCAACCCTATTACCAGATGATCGGCATCCCGGTGGAATGGTTCGGCGTGATCGCGGCCGCAATGTATGTGATCGGCGGCATCGGCGGGCAGTTCGGCCACAAGATCGACCATTTCGGCAGCAACCGCACGGCGCTCGGCTTTATCGCGCTGGCGCTCGCCGGCGCCTGTTTCGGGCTGGTCGCCTTCCCCACAGCCTTTGCGGCCCTGCCGCTGTTCCTGATCGGCGTTCTGGGCTATGCGATGGGCCAGCCGCGCATCCAAAGCGCGATCAACAGCCAGATCGGATCGGAACGGCGGGCGACGGTTTTGTCCACCGCCAGCCTGATGGTGCACCTGCTGTTTATCCCGACCAGCGCGATCGTCGGCTATCTGTCCGAACACGGCGGCATCATGGCATCGCTGCTATGGACGGGCATGCAGTTGCTCGCGCTGTCCAGCATTGGATGGCTGCTGTGGAAGCGCTCTACAGATCGAGTTCCAGCATGACCGGAACGTGATCGGACGGTTTTTCCCAATCGCGCGCCTCGGCCATGATTTTGTGTTTCGACAGCTTGCCCACCAGCGGCTTCGTTACCCAGATATGGTCGAGGCGGCGGCCGCGGTTGGAGACTTTCCAATCATGGTTGCGGTAACTCCACCACGTGTAACATTTCTGGTCCTCGGGCACGAAATAGCGGACCGCATCCTGCCAGTCGAGCGAGGCATACATGCCTTTCATTTTCTCCACCTCGATCGGCGTGTGAGAAACGACTTTCAGCAGCGATTTGTGGCTCCAGACATCATTCTCCAGCGGCGCGATGTTGAAATCGCCCACGGCAACCAGCTTCTGGTTCGCGGTGTAATGGTCCTTGAACCAGGCGGCCAGTTCGTCGACGAAATCCAGCTTGTGCGCGAACTTGTCGTTCTGGTCCGGGTCCGGAATATCGCCGCCCGCAGGGATATAGATATTGTGCAGTTCAAATCCCTTGAACTTCGCGGCGACGTGGCGGCAATCTTCCCGCCCGCAGCGGTGGTGGATATCTTTGGACACGAACGGAATTTTTGAGAGGATGGCGACGCCGTTGTAGGATTTCATGCCGTGGAAATGCTGATGCTCATACCCCTCGTCCGCAAACACTTGTGACGGAAACAGCTCATCCGGGCATTTCGTTTCCTGCAGGCAGACGACATCCGGATCGAGCGCGCGCATCATATCAACCACGATCGGCGCGCGCAGGCGGACGGAGTTGATGTTCCACGTGACGATTTTCATTTCTTCTTTTCTTTCCACGCCAGCGTAAAGCCGTAAAGAGAGATCGCGATCATCATGCTCTGCACGATGGCGGGACCGAGATTGTTTTTCTCAAACGGAAACAAAAGCGAGGCCAGCAGGCACGCGGAGGCGACGAGATTCATACTGAGGTAGCGGTAGCTGTGTGGCGCCCAAATTCCCCGCTGCAACATGAAATAGCTGATGCAGACCAGCGCCGCGCCGATAAGACCGATAATATACATGACTAGAAGGGCAGCTTGACGCCGGCAGGCAGGCCGAGATCGGCCATCATCTTCTGCGTTTCATCCGCCGTTTTCACTTCGGCCTTGGATTTCGCGTCGTTGATGGCGGCTTTGATCAGGTCTTCGGCGATTTCTTTTTCTTCCGGCTTGAGCAGCGATTCATCCAGACGGATGGATTCACACTGTCCCTTGCAGGTCATGGTGATTTTCACCATGCCGCCGCCGGACACTCCGTCTACGGTTACATTGGCGAGATCCGCCTGCAGCGATTCCATCTTGTCCTGCATGGCTTTCGCCTGCTGCATCATTTTTGCGATATTCATGATTTCAGTCTTCCTTTGGGTGAATGGCCTTGAGTTCGGCATCGGGAAAAATTTCGAGCACCTGCGCGACCAGCGGCTGGGCGCGCATCCGGTCGAACCGTTCCCGCTGCGCGGTTTTCGCGGCATCGATCATTGTCGGCGCGCCGGGCGCGGTAGAAACGGAAACCATCCAGCGTTTGCCGGTCGCGGCTTTGAGCGCCTGCGTCAATTCCTGCGCAAGAGATTGCGAAGCGTCCGCCGCCGGGCGGAATTCAAGGCGCCCGTCTTCCAGCTTGACGAGGTGAACGTAAAGATACACCTGGCTGGCCAGCGAGATATAGCCCGCCTGTTCCAGCAGCATCTGCACATCCTGCAACGTGGATACGGCCGTGATCGGCACAGATGCAGGTTCCGCCTGCACGGCGAGCGCTGCAGCCGGACCGCCCGCAGAGACGACGTTCACGGTCTGGCCGCCGTATGATCCGCCGCCGGGGCCTGGCGCATTCGCCGAAGGACCGCCTGCGGCAACCGCGCCGCCAGTCTGTATTTTCTTGATCAATTCGGCCGGGTCCGGCAAATCCGCCGTGTAAGCAAGGCGGATGATCAGCATCTCCGCCGCTTTCTGCGGCATCGGCGCGTAATTCACTTCATTGAGGCCCTTGAGCAAAATCTGCCACAGACGCGCGAGCGCGGGCATGGAGAGTTGCGCCGCAAGCGTGGCTGCACGGTCCATCTCTTCCTTCGCCATTGCCTGCAGCGATGTCTTCGCGGACGGCACGGCGCGCAGCTTGGTCAGAAGGTGCGAAAGGTCCAGCATGTCGCCGATGATGACGGACGGGTCCGCACCCTTGCGATACAGGTCTTCCATGATGGACAGCGCGGCTTCGCACTGCCCTTTGACGGCGTTTTCGAGCAGGTCGAGCACCAGCCCGCGATCCGCAAGGCCGAGCATATCCTTGACCTTTTGCGCCGTCACCTCGCCTTGCGACAGCGCGATCGATTGGTCCAGCATCGACAGGCCGTCGCGGGCCGAACCATCCGCCGCGCGGGCGATCAGGTTCAGCGCCTCATCATCCGCATGGACACCTTCTTTTTCGGTGATCGTCTTGTAATAGGCGGACAGCGTCGCCGCGTCGATCCGGCGCAGGTCGAACCGCTGGCAGCGGGAAAGAACCGTCACCGGCACTTTGCGGATTTCGGTGGTAGCGAAAATAAACTTCACATGCGGCGGCGGCTCTTCCAGCGTTTTCAAAAGCGCGTTGAACGCGTTTTTAGACAGCATGTGCACTTCGTCGATGATGTAGATTTTATAGCGGGCGGAGGTCGGCGCGTAGCGCACGCCATCCAGGATTTCGCGGATGTCGTCGACGCCCGTGCGGGAGGCCGCGTCCATTTCAAACACATCCGGGTGGCGGTCTTCGGCAATGGCGCGGCAGATGTCGCAATCATCCGTATTGCCCGTTGTCGGCCCTGCCGCACCGTCCGGCCCGGTGTAGTTCAGCGCCTTGGCGATGATCCGCGCGGTCGTGGTTTTCCCGACGCCGCGAATCCCGGTAAGCATGAAGGCATGGGCGATGCGGCCCGATTCAATGGCGTTTTTCAGGGTGCGCACCAGCGCCTCCTGGCCAATCAAATCGTCGAAATTTTTCGGACGGTATTTGCGCGCGAGAACGCGGTATTCTTTCTGGGCATCGGACATAAAGTAGATTTAGGGCGATTCCGGGCGCATTTCAAATGTTCTTTTCCCGCGCCAAGGCGTAATGCCCTGAAATTAACCCTTCAATATCAACCGGTTGCCTTATCCGCAGCGGCGGCCTTCTGCATCTGGAAATGATAGTAGCCCGGAAGATGGTTCATATTGGCGCCGAACACGGCGGCGTAGAGCAGGAGCAGCCCGAAAACCAGCACGGCCGCTTTTTCCCGGTTGACCAAAGGACGACGCTTCCACCGTTCCCCGATCAGCAGCAGCGCCTCCCCCCCATCCAGCCGCGGAAAAGGCAGCAGGTTCAAAAAGCCGAGAAAGCATGAACAGAGCGAGGCGAAAAACACGAAGACATAAAGCCTGATCTGGATGTAAGACGTCTCTCCGGACACGACCGCGTCCGGCGTAAGCCATTCCTTGTCGATCGGCAGCAGGTTGAACGGAAGGCGCAGAATATTACCAAGCATCTGCGCAGACGACGTTGCCGCTTCACGCACGCTGCTGCCAATGGTCAAAGGAAGATAGATGTTGTCCCGCAACGTGCCGAGATACAGCCTGTCATATTCGCGGTGGTCCGGGTCTGCAAGATGCGGATTGGCCTTGGCGGAAAGATTGACTTCGGACACGGATATGCGGCCGTCCATAGAAAAAAGACCGATATTCACGCGTTCCCCCATATGGCCAAGCAAGGCGGCGCGGGCCACGTCCTGTGTCGGGGTCGACAATCCGTCTACGGATTTTACGGCATCGAGGGCATAACCTTGCTGCCATGTCGACAGGCCCACCCGCCCATGCTCGCGCGCGACACCGTCAATATCGCGGTAGCGAACCCGCACCGACAGAACCGACGTTTCGAGGCGTTGACCGTCCCGTTGAAAAACAATCTGCAGCAAACGCGGCGGCAAGGCGCGCGTAAATTGTTCTATCTCATCCATCGTGCGCACGCGCTGGCCATTGATGGACAGGATATGATCACCCGGCCGGAGCCCGCTTTCATAGGCAGGCAGGCCGATATCGACAGCCGTGACGATATTCGGTACTGACGGTTGCCCGATCGTTGCGAAAAACAAGAAGAACAAAACAAACGGCAACAGGAAATTGGCCGCCGGTCCGGCGAGGATGACGCTCAATTTTTTGCCGAAAGACACGTTGGGGCCGGTAAAATTCTCGATGTGGACATGCGCGCCCAGCGGCCACAATCTCAGCCGCCAATCCGTTCCGTCGCGGCCCGCATGCGACCAAAGCAAACGCCCGCGTCCGAAAGTGACGCTTTCCACCCGCAGCCCTTGCGCCTTGGCGGCCGCGTAATGTCCCAGCTCGTGCACGAGCAATGCCGCGAGAAGGCATAACGGCAAGGTCGCCAGCGTTTCAAGATGCCGGACCAGATCGTCCATGGGAAAAGTCATAGATTAAGAATAGCGCGAAGGCGGCCGATTTCCAAAAATTAACCTTTTCGTCACCAGACGGGCTGGATCGGCGGGCAGCGCGGCGGCGGTTGCGCCGCCGGGGCAACGGAACAGAGAAGATAAAAACACAGGGGAGGGATGACCGCTTTATATACGATGTCTTCGTATCTGCAAGGCGCAGGACGGATTTTGGCAAGGTGGAAGGCCGGACGCGACCCGGGGCAAATTCGTTGCGGCTGCTGCCTTTCGGCCCTGACCGGATTGGCGAAGCACCCGCCCGCGCCGACCTTCCGGGGATTGTTTAGACGATTTAGCGGGGTATGCACAAGTTTAAAAACCCGCCCTTTTTATGTGCGAGCATAAATTGTGCTAGAACCACTGCCACTTTTATTTGCTACAACTGTTCCAGGAAAGGGATCATCCGCAATTTCAACAGGCGGTGGAACCAAGACATTTTTTCCTTCCACAGGCAAAGGCCTTTCCTGTTCATTCTTTTGCGTCCAGGCTGCGAGCAGCTTGCCTGCCATTTCTTTCATACCCATAATTCCCTCCGATCAATAGTTATGTATAACAATGTAAGTAAACGTGATTTTCTAGTGTTGCAATCTTTTTTGAAAATAGGTAACTGAGTATCTCGTTTACGCACAGCCAGCTGTGCCGCGATGCAAAATTCTTAACGCCGTTGTAGCTCAGGGGTAGAGCAACGCATTCGTAATGCGTGGGTCGGAGGTTCAATTCCTCTCAACGGCACCATTTTTCTATCAGACCCGCCAAAGAACCCCT
>JBDHTU010000063.1:0-8022 GCA_039808805.1 Micavibrio sp. | reverse complement strand
AAATATGTTCAGACCAAGCTGAAAGCCGCCGGTATCTCGAAAGTCGTGATCGAGCGCGCTGCGAAAAACACCAAGGTTACGGTCTACACGGCGCGTCCGGGTGTTATCATCGGCAAGAAAGGCGCCGACATCGAGAAACTGCGCAAGGACCTGTCCTCCCGCGCCGGTTCCGAAGTCGCCCTTAATATCGTTGAAATCCGCAAGCCGGAAATCGATGCTCAACTGGTGGCCGAAGGCGTCTGCCAGCAACTCGAACGCCGCGTTTCTTTCCGTCGCGCCATGAAGCGCGCAACGCAGTCCGCGATGCGCCTGGGCGGCCAGGGGATCCGGGTCAATGTTGCCGGCCGTCTCGGCGGCGCCGACATCGCCCGTACCGAATGGTACCGCGAAGGCCGCGTGCCTTTGCACACGCTGCGCGCTGACATGGATTACGGCTTTGCCGAAGCGCTGACGACCTACGGGATTATTGGCGTAAAGGTCTGGATCTACAAGGGCGACATTATGGCCCACGATCCGATGGCCCGCGACAAGCGCATGGGCGATAACGTCGCTGCTGGCGGCCAAAACCGTAATTCCTAAAGGAATCTCCATTTTGGGCCGAAATTTCAACTTTTGGCCCAAAATAACACTGGCAATGCGATCGGATTGATATTATAGTCCGGCCGAATTTGTTAAAAATCCTATGACTTTTATAGTCGGATTAAGCCATATGGGGACTGAAACCAAAGGGTTTTAAGTCCATGTGAGCTAAATTTTTTTGTCGAAACGGAAGTTGGAAAATGCTGCAACCGAAGAAAACGAAATTCAGAAAGGCTCACAAGGGCCGTATCCATGGCGAAGCCAAGGGAGGCGCCAGTCTCGCATTCGGCGCATTCGGCCTGAAAGCGATGAAGCCTGAGCGTATCACCGCCCGTCAGATCGAAGCCGCCCGTCGCTGCATCGCCCGTCATATGAAGCGTCAGGGCAAGGTCTGGATTCGTGTGTTCCCGGATGTGCCGGTTTCCAAAAAGCCGCTCGAAGTGCGTATGGGTTCCGGTAAGGGATCTCCTGAATTCTGGGTGTGCCGCGTCAAGCCGGGCCGCATCCTGTTTGAACTGGACGGCGTATCCCGTGAACTGGCGCGCGAAGCGCTGGATCTGGCCGCTGCAAAACTGCCGATGGCGACGAAATTTGTTGCCCGTATCGGCGAGTAATTAGGAGCTAAATGAGATGAAAGCTGAAGACCTGAAAGGCAAAACCCGGGACGAGCTGCAAAAAGCTTTGATGGATGCCCGTAAAGACCAGTTCAATGCCAAGCTGCAACGTGCGGCCGGCCAGCTGGAAAATACGGCAGGCCTGCGCGCCAAGCGCCGCGACATCGCCCGTATCAAAACGGCGATGAATGCCCCCAAGACCGAAGCGAAGGCTGCTGCCAAGGCTCCGGCGAAAAAGAAATCCGCCAAGGCATAAGGAGAGTAGGACATGCCACGTCGCGTACTGGAAGGAACGGTTGTCAGCAACAAGATGGACAAAACCATCACGGTTCTGGTTGAACGTCGCTATATGCACCCGGTTTACAAGAAATATTTGAAGCGCACGGACAAATATGCCGCGCATGATGAGCACAATGCCGCCAAGGAAGGCGACAAGGTGCAAATCATGGAATGTGCGCCGATCTCCAAGCGTAAAAGCTGGACCCTGCTCGTCGATGGCAAGGAAGTAACGACCAAGGCTGAAAAGCCCGCACCGGCCGCCAAGAAAGAAGCGGCGCCGAAGAAGGAAAAGGCCGCTGCCGAGAAAAAGCCGGCAGCCAGGAAAGCGGCAAAGAAGTAATAGAGATACGGTTTAAGGATAAGGATTTAAGACCATGATCCAGATGCAATCAAATATGGAAGTTGCCGACAACTCCGGTGCACGTCGCGTAGAGTGCATTAAAGTTCTCGGCGGTTCCAAGCGCCGCACGGCGAATATCGGCGATATCGTCGTCGTTTCCATCAAGGATGCCATTCCGCGTGGCCGCGTGAAGAAAGGCGATGTCCGCAAAGCGGTCATCGTTCGTTCCAAGCACGGCCTGAACCGCGTCAACGGCGAAAAAATCCGTTTCGATACGAACGCCTGCGTTCTGATCAACAACCAGAATGAGCCGATCGGAACCCGTATCTTCGGACCCGTTACCCGCGAACTGCGCGGTAAGGGTTACATGAAAATTATCTCGCTGGCAGGAGAGGTGCTCTAATGACCGCCGCAAAAATGAAAATCAAGAAAGGCGACCAGGTCGTCGTTCTCACCGGTAAGGACAAAGGCAAAAAAGGCGAAGTCCTGAAAGCCATTCCGACCGAATCCCGCGTCGTCGTTTCAGGCGTCAACGTGATGAAAAAGCATACGAAGCCGACGCAGTTTTCTGCCGGCGGCATCGAAGACAAGGAACTGTCCATCCATGTTTCCAACGTGGCTCTGGTCGACCCGAAGAAAAGCACCGCCACCCGTATCGGCTATAAAACGCTGAAGGACGGCAAGAAAGTGCGCGTCGCCAAGAAATCCGGCGAAACGCTCTAAGAGGACATGACCATGGCAAAAGCAGAGAAAAAATACACGCCGCGTTTCCAGGAGCGCTATGAAGCGAAACTGAAAGCCGCTCTGAAAACCAAATACGGTTTCAAGAACGACTTCCAGATCCCGAAACTCGACAAGATCGTCATCAACATGGGCGTTGGCGCCGCGACCACGGACCGTAAGGCCGTTGAGTCCGCCGCCGCCGAACTTGCGCTGATCGCAGGTCAAAAGCCGGTTATCACGAAGGCCCGTAAATCAAACGCGTCCTTTAAGGTTCGCGAAAACATGGATATCGGCTGCAAGGTTACCCTGCGCCGCGAAAAAATGTACGAATTCCTGGATCGTCTGGTCACGATCGCCCTGCCGCGTATCCGCGACTTCCGCGGCATCAACGGCAAGAGCTTCGACGGCCGCGGCAACTATGCATTCGGTATCAAGGAACATATCGTGTTCCCGGAAATCGACTACGATAAAGTGTCCACCGTTCGCGGTATGGACATCATTATCTGCACCACCGCAGCGAATGACGAACAGGCAAAAGAATTGCTCCGCGGCTTCGATATGCCGTTCCGCAACTAGAATTTTGTAAGGAAGAGAAACACATGGCAAAAGTCAGTGCAGTCAACAGAAACAACAAGCGCAAGAAGCTGAGCAAGTCTCTCGGCAACAAGCGTGCGAAGCTGAAAGAGCTGATCGCGAACAAGGAAGCCCCGATGGAAGAGCGTTTTGCCGCTGTTCTGAAGCTGGCCGAAATGCCGCGCAATTCTTCCAAGACGCGCATCCGCAATCGCTGCGCCCTGACGGGCCGCCCGCGCGGTAACTTCCGTAAATTCAACCTGTGCCGTGTGGCTCTTCGCAATCTCGCATCGCGTGGCGAACTGCCCGGCGTAACGAAATCCAGCTGGTAAGGGAGACAAAGATATGTCCATGAACGATCCCCTCGGCGATATGCTGACCCGCATCCGGAACGGCCAGAATGCCCGCAAAGCGGTCATTACGGTGCCGTATTCCAAGCTGCAGGAGGCTGTCTGCAAGGTATTGCAGGATGAAGGCTTCATCCGCGGCTATAAGGTCGCTGATGTCGGCAACAATAGAAAAGAACTGCAGATTGAGCTGAAATACGATGCCGGCCAGCCGGTCATCCGGGAGCTCAAGCGCATTTCCACCCCGGGCCGCCGTATTTACGCGCAGATCAAGGGTCTGCCGCAATTCTACAACGGCCTCGGCATTAAAATCCTGTCCACCCCGCAGGGCGTGATGGCTGACCACAAGGCGAAAGCCGCGAATGTGGGCGGCGAAGTGCTCTGCCAGGTGTTCTAAGAGAGGAAGGCAGATATGTCTCGTATTGGTAAAAACCCCGTAGCTCTTCCCGAAGGCGTTACTGCCACGGTAGAAGGCCAGACCGTAAAAGCCAAAGGCCCGAAAGGCGAACTGCAGGTCGTCGTCCATGATGACGTGTCGGTTAAAATGGTTGATGGCAAAATCAAGCTAGAGCAGCGTGTGAATTCGCTGCGCGCGAAGAAGCTGTGGCCGACCATGCGCACACTGGTCAGAAACATCGTTGTCGGCGTTAAAGACGGCTACACCGAATCCCTTGAAATTCAAGGCGTCGGTTACCGTTGCGCAATGCAGGGCAATACGCTGGTTCTCCAGCTGGGCTTCAGCCATGAAGTGCGTTACGACGTTCCGGCCGGTATCAAAGTTACCGTAACGGACCAGACCAAAATTAAAATCGAAGGCATCGACAAACAGGCTGTTGGTCAATGCGCTGCAAAAATCCGCTCCTTCAAGCGCCCGGAACCGTATAAGGGCAAAGGCATTCGCTACACCGGCGAATATGTCTTCATGAAGGAAGGCAAGAAGAAATAAGGAATTTAAACCATGGGAAAAAGACTTTCTTCACCGAGCAGACGCAAATTCGTTACCCGCAAGAAACTGCGTTCGGTCAACATCAACCAGAACGCGACGCGCGAAATTCGTCCGCGTCTGTCGATTCACCGCACCAACAAAGCGATCTATGCCCAGATTATCGATGATATTAAGGGCGTTACGCTGGCCGCGGCTTCCAGCCTGGACAAAGATGCCGCCGGCAAAAACGGCGGCAACGTTGAAGCGGCCGCTAAAGTCGGCAAGCTGGTTGCGGAGCGCGCCAAGAAGGCGGGCGTCAGCAAAGTACAATTCGACCGTGGTTCCTTCCTGTACCATGGCCGTGTGAAAGCACTGGCCGATGGCGCACGCGAAGGCGGACTGGAATTCTAAGGAGCACATAGATAATGGCAAAACAAGACAGACAACCGCGCGAGAAAGAAGAGTCCGAGTACATCGAGAAACTCGTGGCCGTAAACCGCGTTGCCAAAACCCAGAAGGGTGGTCGCCGTTTCGGTTTTGCGGCTCTCGTCGTTATCGGTGACGGCCGTGGCCGCGTCGGTACGGGACACGCCAAATCGAAGGAAGTGCCGGATGCCGTAAAAAAGGCAACCGACAAAGCGAAGCGCAACATGATCCGCATTCCTCTGCGCGACGGCCGCACGCTGCACCATGACATCAAAGGGGTTTTCGGTGCAGGCAAGGTAACGCTCCGCACAGCGCCGACCGGAACCGGGATCATCGCCGGCGGCCCGATGCGCGCCGTGTTCGAATGCCTCGGCGTTCAGGACGTCGTTGCCAAGGTTACGGGTTCCAACAACCCGTACAACATGGTCAATGCCACGCTGGAAGCGCTGAAAAACATGCAGTCCCCGCGTATGGTTGCGAGCCGCCGTGGCAAGAAGGTTTCGGATGTCGTCGCCCAGCGCGAAGGCACGAAAGCCGGCGAAGCCGTGGCCGCTGACGAAGCAAACGAAGAATAAGGTGAACGACAATGGCTGAAGCAAAAACCAAAGCGCCGGCAAAAAAAGCCGCACCGAAAAAGGAAAAAGCCTCTGGCAAAACCGTTACGGTAACGCAGATCGCGTCCCCGGCCGGCCGCCTGCCGGTGCAGCGCAAGACCCTGATCGGTCTTGGCCTGAACAAGATGGGCCGTACGTCCACGCTCGAAGACACGGCGGCTGTCCGCGGCATGATCAAGGCGGTTCAACACCTCGTGAAAGTTGAAGAAGCAGCCTAACAGGGCCGCTCTTTTAGGAGAATCGATATGAAACTGAATGAATTGAAACCCAACGAAGGCGCGAAGCACAATTACAAGCGCGTTGGCCGCGGTATCGGCTCCGGCAAAGGTAAAACGTCCGGCGTCGGTGTAAAGGGTCAGAAAGCCCGTTCCGGCGTAGCCATCAAAGGCTTCGAAGGCGGCCAGATGCCCCTGTATATGCGCCTTCCCAAACACGGCTTTACCAATATCTTTGGTAAAGAATACGCAACCGTAACGGTCGCCCGTCTGCAGCAGGCCGTGGACAAAGGCATGATCGATGCAAAAGGCACGATCGACGAAGACACGCTGTTGAAAGCCAAGGTTATCAGCAACAAGCGCGATGGCGTTCGCGTTATTGGCGGCGGCGCGCTGAAAGCGAAGCTGGCGTTGAAAGTATCCGGTGCAACGAAAACGGCATCCGAGGCGATCTCCAAGGCTGGCGGCTCCATCGACCTGATCAAGATCGAGCGCAAGCCGGTCGTTCGCAAAAAGGCGAAGTAAGCAAAATAATATTTCATAACCCCCGCTCCTGGCGGGGGTTTTTCCTTGAGGATTTGACTCTAAAATTTTACCGGATGCCCTTGTGAAACGGGCGCAAATTTCTTAAAACCATACGGTATATCTCCTGCATAGAAAGTGACTGACCATGGCCTCTGCCATCGAACAACTGGCGAAAAACGCGAACTGGGGTGCCTTTTCCAAGGCGACCGAACTGAAAAGACGAATCTGGTTCGTGCTGGGCGCGCTGCTGGTGTACCGCCTTGGTACCTATATCCCGGTTCCTGGAATCGACCCGGCCGTGTGGGAGCAGATCTACAACCAAAAAGGCGGCGGCATCCTGGACATGTTCAACATGTTCTCCGGCGGCGCCTTGCAGCGTATGACGATTTTTGCGCTGAACATCATGCCCTATATTTCGGCGTCCATTATCATGCAGTTGGCATCTGCCATGTCTCCAAAACTGGAGGCTCTCAAGAAAGAGGGTGAAGCGGGCCGTACAAAGATCAACCAGTATACGCGCTATCTCACCGTTCTTCTGGCCTCTATCCAGGCGTATGGTCTGGCGGTCGGTCTTGAAAGCATGACGGGTGCCGGCGGTGCATCCGCCGTGATCGATCCGGGATTCTTCTTCCGTGCGTCCACCGTTATCACCATCGTCGGCGGCACCGTGTTCCTGATGTGGCTTGGCGAACAAATCACCCAGCGCGGCATCGGCAACGGTATTTCGCTGATCATCTTCGCCGGTATCGTGGCGGGCTTGCCGCGTGCACTCGGTTCCGTGCTTGAACTGGGTCGCCAGGGGCAATTCAACGCGATCGAACTTATGGCACTTGCCCTGATGGTTGTTGCCGTTATTGCCTTCATCGTCTTCATGGAACGCGCCCAACGCCGCGTAACGGTGCAATATCCGAAACGCCAGGCCGGTGCGAACCAGATGGCAATGGCGCAGCAGAACCACATTCCGCTGAAGCTCAACACCTCCGGCGTTATCCCACCGATCTTTGCAAGCTCGCTGCTCTTCCTGCCGCTGACGATCGTGAATTTCACGGGCGCAGGCGCTTCGGGCGGCATTCTTTCGCAGATTACGGCGCTGCTTCAACACGGACAGCCGCTTTATATGCTGATGTACGGCGGGCTGATCGTGTTCTTTGCCTTCTTCTATACGGCGATTGTGTTCAACCCGCAGGAAAATGCCGAGATGCTGCGCAAATACGGCGGCTTCGTTCCCGGCATCCGTCCCGGCAAGAATACGGCGGATTATCTCGACTATGTTTTGACGCGTGTCACCTTTATCGGCGCGGTGTACCTGGTGTTCATCTGTCTTCTGCCGGAATTGATGATTTCACACTACGCCATTCCGTTCTATTTCGGCGGTACGTCGCTGCTTATCGCGGTGTCCGTCACGATGGATACGGTGGCGCAGGTCCATTCGCACCTGATTGCCCATCAATATGAAGGCCTCATCAAGAAGGCCAAACTCAAAGGCACTAAAGACACGGGGAGACGCTAAGCATGTATCTGATCCTGATCGGCCCGCCGGGGGCGGGAAAGGGAACGCAGGCCAAAATCCTGGAACAGGAATACGGTCTGAAACAATTGTCGACGGGGGATATGCTCCGTGCGGAAATCGCTGCCGGGTCAGATCTTGGTAAAAAGGCGAAGGCGATCATGGATGCCGGGAATCTCGTGTCCGATGAAATCATGGTCGATATGATCGCAAGCCGGATTGAGCAGGCTGATTGCGCCAAGGGCGTGATTTTCGACGGGTTCCCGCGCACCGTGGACCAGGCGGAGGCGCTGGACGCCATGCTGGCCGACAAGGGCAAACCGCTCAGCGCCGTCATCCAGATGGTGGTGGACGA
>JBDHTU010000062.1:0-8083 GCA_039808805.1 Micavibrio sp. | reverse complement strand
CCCGGCACGTATTCAAGGATACGGTCCACCAGCAGGATGGGGTAGCGATGGGGGATCATTTCCATCACGCTGACGATATCGACTTTTAAATCTTGTTCACTCATGGCCCTTGTTTTTATTCGCCTTTTTGTGGGTTGGTCAACCTTTTTAAGGCGACGACCTGACGCATGAAGTCTTTCACCGGAACGGCCGGCGCGCCAAGCTGCTCCTCGCCCGCCGGGACGTCGCGCATAACCCCGGCCTTGGCGCCGATGCGGGCGCCCTTGCCGATCCGCAAATGGCCCGCAACCCCGGCCTGCGCGGCCAGGACGGAGAAGTCTTCGAGCGTCGTGCTGCCTGCCACGCCCGATTGCGCCACGAGGACGCAGCCCCGGCCGATACGAACATTATGTCCAATCTGGACGAGATTATCGATCCACGTGCCGGAACCGATGATCGTATCCGGCCCCGCCCCGCGGTCTATGGTGGAATTGGCGCCGATTTCGACATGGTCTTCGATCAGCACGCGGCCCAGTTGCGGGACCTTCACGTGGCCCGAAGGATCGATGGCAAAACCGAACCCGTCCTGCCCCACGCGCACGCCGGGATACAGCCGAACACCCGCGCCGATGACGGCATGGGAAACAGTAGCGTTCGCGCCGATGCGGGATCTGGGGCCGATCTGCACGCCTTCGCCGATCACGGCGTTCGCCTCGATCCAGCAGCCTTCGGCGATTTTCGCGTTTGCCTTGATCACCGCGCCGGGTTCGACGACGCAGCCTTTTGCCACGGCGGCGGACGGATCGACATACGCGGCCTTGGAAATATCAGCGGCGGGGTAATTGTCCGGGTAAAACGCCTGCGCCACCAGCGCATAGGATTTGTACGGATTTTTGGAAACGATCAGCGCCATACCGGGCGGCGCAAACGCGGCGGCCTTTTCGGAGACGATGCACGCCCCCGCCTTCGACGCGGTAAAGCTGTCCTTGTAGCGGATATTGTCAAAGAAGCTGAGTTGCGCAGGGCCCGCCTGATCCAGCGGCGCGACATCGCCGATCATCGACGCGCCATCGCCCACGGCCAGCGTTCCGCCCGCCAGCGCCGCGAGATCGGACAGCGTCTTTGGAGCGGGTTTTTGAAAGAAACGCGGATCGGCCAAGAAAAATCTCCTGCTTATTCGACCTGCAGCTTGACGTCGGCGAGAGACGCATTGAGCGCCTTCAACACGTCATCCGTGATGTCGAGAGCCTTGTCCACGATCAGGACGCTGTCGCGGCGCAGGACGATGTCATACTTCTTTTCTTCGCCGACCTTGGCCGCGGCTTCCATAATGCCGCGCTCAAGATCCCGGTTGGCCTTGTTGCTGCCCTGAACCAGCGCGTTCCGGCGTTTTTCAAACAGGGCGCGCGTGTCGGAAACTTTCTTTTCGAACTCAACCCGCTTTTTGTTGAACTCCTCGGCGGAGAGTTTTTCCTTCTGTTCGATCAACGCCTTTTGCGAAGACTCCAGTTCCTTTTCCTTGGCGGCGAATTCTTTCTGGAACGATTCACGTTTTGCGGTGATCTGCTTTTGCAGGCTTTGCGCGGCCTTGGATTCCGCCTGGATTTTCTGGATATCGACGATGGCGATGGTCGGCGCGGCGGCATGCGCGGCCGGAACGACGGCCAGCAGGAACAAAGCGCCAAAAACAGCCTTCACAAAATTACGGTGAAACATGCAGTACTCCTTCAATCATGTGTAAAAATGCCGCAGCAGCGGACCGCGCCGTATTAAAAACGCGTTCCGAAGCTGAAGCGGAAATTCTCTTCCTCGTCGAAATCTTCCTTGAGGTACGGGAAGGCAACATCGACGCGGACCGGGCCCATCGGGGAACGCCACGACAGGCCGAGACCAGCCGCGCCGCGCAAGGAATTTTCATCGACGACTTCCGGGCCGGTGTCATCGATATCCCACAGCGATCCGACATCCGTGAATGCGTGACCGGCAACGCCGAGCTCTTCGGGCAAGCCGACCGGGAAGGACAATTCAGCCGTTCCGCGATAATACAGGTTACCGCCGAGCGCATCGCCCGTAACAGAATCCCGCGGACCGACGCCGCCTTTTTCAAAGCCGCGGAAATTGTTTCCGCCGAGCATGTAGCGTTCGTTGATCTGGACATCTTCATCCATGATGCCCCGGATCGCCCCGGTTTCTGCCATCAGGTTGAACACAACTTTCTTCTCGAAGAACGGGATGTAATAGCTGGCCCCGATATCGCCGGAGACGTATTTCGCATCGCCGCCAAGACCGGCCCCTTCCAGATCAAGCCAGGCGTTGTAGCCCTCTGTCGGGAACAGGGTGGAATCGAGGTTGTTGTAGGACAGGCGCTGTGAGACCGCAGAGGTGATACGCTCACCCTCCTGATCCTTGATGAAGCGGGAGGCATCGTCATCCACATCGGTGATCTCATTCTGCTCAAGACGGTATTTCCATCCCTGGCGCCATTTCTCGGACAGCGGGTAGCCCATGCGGAGCGCACCGCCGGTACGGCGCTGGTCATACGAAGATTCGTCCTGCAAGTCGCGCGTAACATGGAAAGCGTCGACGCCGGCAGACAGATCACGGTCCAGGAAATACGGTTCTGTAAACGACACGTCGAATTCCGTGCGCTTGCCGGCCACCGTGGTGCCGAACGTCAGGTCCTGCCCCTTGCCGAGAAGATTGCGTTCACGAATGCGAAGGTCAGCCAACGGACCGTCCTGCGTCGAGAAGCCAGCCCCGATGGAGAGTTCGCCCGTGGACATTTCCGTCACTTCGATATCGATGACGGTTTTGTCCGGCGCGCTTCCCGGCTGGGTTTTCACGACGACGTTTTCGAAATAGTTCAGGTCGCGCAGGCGCTGTTCCGATTTCGCCAGCTTGGAGCGGCTGAACGGGTCGCCTTCAACGAGCAGCATTTCACGGCGGATGACCTTGTCGATCGTGCGCAGGTTGCCGTGAATGTCGATCCGCTCCACGAACACGCGCGGGGATTCCTCGATCTGGAAGGTGATATCGACGGACGTGTCCGCAGCGTTGCGTTTAACCTGCGGGTCGATATCGACGAACGCGTATTGCGCGTCGCCCAGACGCCGGGTCATTTTATCGACGCTCGCCTGAACGGCGTCGGCATCATACCATTCGCCCGGCAGGAAGGTAACGTCATCGCGCAGCGGCGTACCGTCAAAACCGCGCAGATCCGAATTGATGGCGATATTGCCGATCTTGTAGCGAGGCCCCTCTTCCACCGTGTAGGTCAGGTAGAAGCTTTCCTTGTCTTCAGAAAGTTCGGCGTTCGTGCTGACCACACGGAAATCGGCATAACCGTTTTTCAGGTAGAAACGGCGCAGGAGTTCTTCGTCAAACTTCACACGGTCTTCATCGTAGCGGTCGTCGCTGGAGAAGAATTTATACCAGCGTTCTTCCTTCGTCGAAAGCTCGGCCCGAAGCTGGTCGTCATCAAAAGCGGAATTGCCGACGAATTTGATGGCCTTGACGGCCGTGACGTCGCCTTCGGTGATTTCAAAGACAAGGTTGACGCGGTTCTGGTCCAGTTCGATGATTTTGGGTTCGATCGCCACGGCGAAACGGCCGCCGCGCTGATACAAAGTATAGATACGGGATACGTCGTTCTGCACCTTGGTCTTGGTGTAGACCTGGCGCGGGCGGAGAGAGATTTCCGCCATCAGTTCGTTATCCTCAATCTTCTTGTTCCCTTCGAACGCGATCTCATTGATGATCGGGTTTTCCACCACATCGACCATCAGGACCCCGCCCTGCTGCGCCATCTTCACGTCGGCGAAAAGACCGGTGGCGAACAGGTTTTTCAGCCCCTCGTTCATGACGTCGTCGGTCAGCGGCTGCCCCGTCGGGATATTCAGGTAGGTCAGGATGGTGGACGGCTCGATCCGTTGCGCGCCGTTGACGCGGATTTCGCGAAGCGTTTCAGCAGCGTGGGCCGCTACGGAAAGAACGCAAATAAAAATCAATGTTATGAAAATTGATAAACGGCGCATGCGAATCGTTGTCCTGACGAAAGTCGGTTTCCTACCCCAGATTCACTAATGGATTTTGGGCAAGGATACAACCGATTCTTTGCAGAAATATCAAAGAATAAGCTGGAGAATGTCGCTGAGATTCGCAAACAGCATGATGCCGATCAGGATGGTGAATCCGACTCGGAAAGCGTATTCCTGCGCCTTCTCCGGGATCGGCGAACCCTTCACGGCCTCCAGCGCGTAAAACACCAGGTGCCCCCCGTCCAGAACCGGAATCGGGAAAAGGTTAATCAACCCAAGATTGATGGACAGCAGCGCCGTGAAGGTAATGACCGCGATCAATCCGGCCTGGGCCATGTCCCCGGCCATGGTGCCGATGCGGATCAGGCCGCCCAGTTCCTTGGGGCTGCGCGTCCCGGTAATGATCTGCCCCAGCGCGGTCAGGGTGCCGATGCCGACCTCCTTTACCTCGCGCACGGCGAGCACGAGGGCCGTGCCGACAGAGTGGCGGACGAGATCTCCGCCTACTTTTTCGGAGATAATGAGCGTATGCCCGGCTTCGCCGGCATCTTCCTTGTCCAGATCGGCATTCTGATCCGCAAAGGCGCGAACGATAAGAACGCTGTCCTTTTCCTGGTCGATGCCTTTGAACGTCACCTCGGTCTTTTTGTCGAGCGTGCGTTTCAGGGCGCGGATAGCCTCGGCCTCATCCTCAATCTTGTCGCCGTTGACGGCAACGACATTTTTCGTGTCGAATCCGTTGACCGCCCCGATCAGGCCGAGTATGCCGCGTTCATGTTCGAACCCGAAACGGTCCGAGAAGGTTTCACGCACGGGCGTTGCCGTGATGTCGATTTCCTTGCCGTCGCGTTCGACCGTGAACTTCATCGGCGTGTCGAGGGCGACCATCACGCGCTGGCGAATGTCTTCGAACCGGCGGATGTCGCGCCCGTCGATGGCGACGACGCGGTCATGCGGTTCAAACCCCGCCGTGTCGGCGGCGGACCCTTTGACAATGGCGGAAGCCGTCGGCGGCGTTACGCTCTGCCCATAGGTCATGTAAAGGCCGGCGAGCAGCAGGAACGCGAACAGGAAGTTGATTCCGGGGCCGGCGAAGACGATCAGCGCCCGCTGCCATACAGGCTTGGCAAAAAACGCGACCTTGCGTTCTTCCGGCGTCAGCGGACGGGCCAGCAGCCCCTCACCCACCGTTTCCTTGTGCCCGGCGCTCGCGGGGTCCGTATCGCCGTACATTTTGACGTAGCCCCCGAGCGGGACGAGCGCGAATTTCCAGCGCGTGCCGTTTTTGTCATTCCAGCCGAACAATTCCTTGCCGAAGCCGATGGAAAAGGTTTCGACCTTCACCCCGCACCAGCGCGCCACAATGTAGTGGCCGAATTCATGCACGAAGACGAGGATGCTGAGCACGATAATGAACGTGCCGCCGTACAGCCAGATATTGCTCAGGACGAGTTGGAAGATATCGAAGATGGAGGTCATGGAACTTTCCGGTTTCGGTGTTGCCTGTCTACTATACAATTTTGCGCAGAGGCGCGCATCTTTGAATCGAAGTCAACGATGCTATCAAGATCCTTGAGCGGCGGATAGTCCGCACCGTCCAATACGTCCTGCACGATGCCGACGATATCGGGGAAGGCACAACCGCCGTTCAGAAACAGATCCACAGCCACTTCGTTCGCCGCGTTAAAGGCGACGCACGCCGCGCCGCCCTGTCCGATGCAATCGTAGGCGAGCTTTATGGCGGGAAAACGGCGGTGATCGGCTTGCGCAAACGTGAGCGTTGAAAATTTTGTAAAATCAAGGCGTTGTGCTGCGCCCTTCAACCGGCGCGGCCAGCCCAGCGCATGGGCGATGGGCACCCGCATATCGGACGCCCCCATTTGCGCAAGGATCGAGCCGTCGGCATATTCGACCATGGAATGGACGATGGATTGGGGGTGCAGGAGAACGTCGATCCGTTCCGGCGGCAGGGCGAACAGATGATGCGCCTCGATGACCTCCAGCGCCTTGTTCATCATGGTGGCGGAATCGATGGAGATTTTCCGGCCCATGACCCAGTTCGGATGGGCCAGCGCCTGGGCAGGCGTGGCGCGCGCCATCTGCTCCGCGCTCCATTCCCGGAAAGGCCCGCCGGAAGCGGTCAGGATGATCCGCTCAATATGGTCGCGGTTTTGCTGTTCGAACACTTGAAAAATCGCATTGTGCTCGCTGTCCACGGGAAGCAGGACCGCACCGGATTTTCGCGCGGCGTCCATGACAAGCGATCCAGCGGCAACCAGCGGTTCCTTGTTGGCGATGGCCACATGCTTGCTGTGCCCGATAGCGGCAAGAATGGGATGCAGTCCCGCCATGCCGACGATCGCAGCCATGGTGATATCAGCCGGGCGCGACGCGGCGTCAGTAATTGCCTGCGCCCCGGCTGCGGTTTCAATATCCGTACCGGACAAAAGCGATTTCAGGACGGCATATTTCGATTCATCGCCGATCACAGCCAGCGCCGCACCGAATGTTTTCGCCTGCTCCGCCAGCTTTTCGACATTGGTCTGCGCAGTCAGCGCCTGTACGCGGAATTCGCCCGGATTGGCGGCGATCACGTCGAGCGTTGCCGAACCGACAGAGCCGGTGGAACCGAGAATATTGACCGGGCGGGTCATAGGCCGAACACTTTCAGCGTCAGGATAAACAACGGGGACGCAAGAAGCAGGGAATCGATCCGGTCCAGCAAGCCGCCATGGCCGGGGATCAGCGTGCCGGAATCCTTCATGTTCGCTTTTCGCTTTTCATACGATTCCAGAAGATCGCCCGCCTGCCCGGTCAGCGTAATCGACGCGCCGATAATCGCCAGGGTTATCCACGGCGCATCGGGAAGGATAGAAAGATCATAGCCGCTCCACCCCGTGAAGGCCGGACCGACATACCATGAATAGGCAATGAACGCAGCCGCGCTGCTGATCAGTCCGCCGAAGAGACCGGCCCATGTTTTCTTCGGGCTGATCGATGGCGCCATTTTCGGGCCGCCGATGATTTTTCCTGCGAAATAAGCGCCAGTGTCAGATGCCCAGATGCACAGGATCAGGCACAGGGCCAGCCCCGCACCATCGGGGTATAGAACGCGCAAATAGATAAACGAAATGAAACAGACAAGAATATAGACAATGCCAGCGAGGCGATGCAGCGGCGATACCGCGCCGTGGTTCGCAACGACCCACCATTCCCTGACCGCAACGGCAACGGCAAGCCCCATCAATACAAGGAAGAAAACGCCGCCCGCGATCAGCGCATACAGCACAACCGGCATCAGGATCAAAGCAGAAGCGATTCTTAAAAACAGGCTGCGGTCTAGCTGAAGCGCCATGACATGTGCCTTATATTTACGCGCCGGTAACAGCGCCGTAACGGCGCTCGCGCTTGTTGAAATCGGCGATGGCGGATTCCAGATCAGCCTTGCCGAAATCAGGCCACAGCGTCGACGTGAAGACAAATTCCGTGTAGGCGCACTGCCAGAGAAGGAAGTTGCTGATCCGCTGCTCCCCGCTGGTGCGGATGAGGATATCCGGGTCCGGCACGTCATGCGTCATCAATTCTCGCGGAAAGAATTCTTCGGCATTGTCGAAATCAGGCGCGAGGCCCTTCTTGGCCATCTGTTGCGCATAGCGCGCGGCGGCTTCCAGAATTTCATTCCGCCCGCCGTAATTCAGCGCAATCGTCAAATGCAGCGCATCATTGTTTTTTGTCAGCATTTCCGCGTTTTCAATCAGTTCGACGATATCGGCGGACAATTCTTTACGTGAACCGATCACGCGCAGGCGCACGTTGTTCCGGTGCAGGTCGGCCGTTTCCGCACGCAGAAACATACGCAGGAGACGCATCAGTTCATTGATTTCTTCCGCCGGACGGGACCAGTTCTCCGAGCTGAAACCGAACAGCGTGATGTATTTGACCCCGAGTTCTCCAGCCGCGCGCACCGTGCGCTTGCACGCCTCGACCCCCTGATGGTGCCCGGCCGTGCGCGGCAGGCCGCGCTGCTTCGCCCAGCGGCCGTTGCCGTCCATAATGATCGCAATGTG